>CAZDNN010000134.1:0-12817 GCA_964506385.1 uncultured Planctomycetota bacterium | reverse complement strand
GGGCAGCTATCGGGGGCCATGCTCGGGGGCCACCGCCCCCTTGCAAATCCCGGCGAGGCGCTGGATAATGGGCCGGAACGCGGCGCACAGGGGAAAGCGATGGTGGCGCGGGGTCGCACGCCTGACGACGATTCCGACTCGACCCGCATCGGCCGCTTCGAGGTGCACAAACGCCTGCGCAAGGGCGGGCGGGGCACGGTCTTCGCGGCCAGGGAGGTCGGCACGGGCCAGCAGGTCGCGCTGAAGATCCTGCCTCCCGACCTCACCCGCGACAATGAGGCCCGCGAGCGCTTCCTGCGCAGCGCGCGGGCCGCAGTGGGGCTCGACCATCCTCACATCGTCCGAGGGATCGATGTCGGCGAGGCCAGGGGCGCCTGCTACTTCGCCACCGAGCTTGCCGAAGGTCCCACGCTCCAGGAGCTGATCGCCCGGCACGGCCCCTTCGACGAGCGCAAGGCGCTGGAGACGCTGGGGCCCATCCTCCTCGCTCTCGGGCACGCCGCGACTCGCGGCCTCGTCCACGGGCGTCTGTGCGCCGACGCCATCATCTTGTGCACCGACGGCGTGGTGCGCCTCACGGGCCTCGGCGTGGCTCCGTCGGCCGACGAGCCGGCGGAGCCTCACTACGCGTCGCCCGAGCAGGCGCGCGGCGAGACCGACCCCGACAGCAGGACCGACGTCTACGCCGCCGGCGTCCTGCTCTACCAGATGCTGACGGGCCACGTCCCCTTCGACGGGCCCACCCCCGCTGCCATCCTGGCCAGGCACATCGCCGAGCCGCCTCCGCCGATGGCCGACCTCGAGCCCGCGCCGTCTCCTGGCATCCAGCGCCTCGTCGAGGCGATGCTCGCGAAGGACCCCGCCGCGCGGCCACCAGGCCCGCGGGCCGTCCTCGACGCCGTCCACGCCCTGCTGAATGGCGAGGACTGGCCTCCCGTGGAGAGGCCCAAGCCGGCTCCCCCCGGCTCCGCTCCACGCCGGCGCAAGCTGGTCGCAGGAGTAGTAGCTGCCGCGCTGGCGGTCACGCTCGTCGCCGTCGTCGTGTCCCTGGCATCGCGGGGCCGGACGCCACCGAAGCCCGATCAGCCTGCTCCGAAGCCCGAGGAGGCGGAGGCAGCCTACCGAGAGGCCGTGGAGGCTCTCGCAGCCGCTCCGGACGACCTGGACGGAGCGATGGAGCGTTTTCGGCAGATCCGCACGGCCTACGCCGGCACGGAGGCGGCCGGCCTGGCCGCCGCCCAGGTCGCGGAACTGGCGCGACGCCGCGACGAATCCGCGAAGGCGGCCTGCGAGGCAGCGTTGGGCCACGATACTACGACCCTTGTCGGCCTGGAGGCGGCGCTCGAGGGCCTCCGTGGCGTGCTGTGGCGATACCCCGGCACGGAGTGGGCTGAGAGGGCAGAGGCGCAGGTAACGAAGCTGGAGGCCGCGAGGCTCGCGCTCGAGGCCCGCTCCGAGAAGGGGCGCGAGCAGGAACGGCGGGCGACCGAGATCGTGGCCGCGTGCCAGCCGCTGATGCGTCAGGACCGTTTCGCCGATGCGCTGAAGCGGGTCCACGAGGCCGTGCCGGAGATCGGGCAGGAGAGGGCCGTCGCCATCGCGAACGACATCATGGCCGAGGCCGACAGGCGCTACGGCGAGATCGCCCGCGCCGCAGAGACGGCGCTGGCCCGGAAGGACTACGCGGGGGCCCGCGCCGCTCTCCGCCCCGCGCTGGGCTTCGGCGTGCCCCGTGTCGTCCAACAGGCGGAACGGAAGCTCGCCGAGATCGAGCTGTGGGCAAAGCACACCGACGCGCGGGCGGGGTGGGAGCGTGCGAGGGACCGCGCCCGCTCGCTCGCCGAGGCTGGCAGGTACCACGAGGCCCTCGCAGTGCTCGGCCAAGCCAAGGGCCTCGGCGTCGAGAACATCGGCACCCTCGTCGCCGACGAGGTGAAGGCCGTGGAGGAAGCTCGACGGAAGGCGGTCGAGGCCGCGATGGCCACCTACGCCGAGCAGGCAGACAAGGCGTGGGCCTTGCTGCGCAAGCGGCGCTACGACGAGGCCGAGAAGCTCCTCAAGGAGGTCGAGCAGGCGCCCGCCTATGCGCCTGCCCGCGAGCGCCTGGCCGCTGACCTGCGGGCCGTCGCGCTCGTCCGGGGCTTCTGGGCAGCCGTCGAGCGGGGGCTGGCCGGGCGCCGGGGCAGCTTTCTGGCCCTGGCGGGCGCCGGCGGCAGGATCGTGAAGGTCGCGGACGGGGAGGTCGTCCTGGACACGCCGGAGGGGGTGGCCACGCGATCCATCCTCCGCATGGCCGCGGCGCAGGCGGCGGCCTTCGCCGACCTCCGGGACGACCCGCGCGCCAGCCTCATGCTCGGCGTGTTTCTGCTCGCCGAGGGCGCCAAGCTCGACGAGGCCCGGCAGGCGCTCGAAGCGGCCGCCGACGCGCCCGATGCGGCCATTTACAGGGAGCGCCTGGCCGCGGCTCTCCAGCCCGCTCCGCCGCCGCCCGGAGAGCCAGAGCCGACGCCTGGGCCCGCCGTGTCGAGGGCGAAGCCGGGCACGTGGCACGAGCTGTTTGCGCAGAACCGCCTCGGCGGGTGGCGCCCCGTAGGCCCCGCGCTCGAGGCGGTCAGGGAGCCCAAGCGGATCGTGCAGATCAGAAGGGGCGGCGTGATGATCAACGTGCTGCCCGTCACCCTGCCCGAGGATGCCGCGGGCGTCTTCGAGCAGCAGCGGCGGGCGGCGGCGGGGATCGAGTGGATCGGCGACTTCCCCGCCACGGACTACGAGGTGCGGCTCGAGGCCACCTGCCTGGGCGGCAGCGGCGTCTTCTGCGGCCTGGCCTTCCCGGCAGGACAGGCCCGATGGTCCTTGAGCCTCGCTGCCGAAGGCGCCCAGGGCCAGGCGCTCCTGACGCCGACCCGGGGCTTCGAGGGCAACGCCGACCCGATCCTCTCCCGGTTCCCCTTCACCCGTGGGCGCTGGTACCAGGTGCGGCTCCGCGTGACGGGCGACGAGGTCCGGGCCTGGGTCAGCGGGAAGGACATACGCAGCCTGCCGGCCTCGGGCGCCCCGCGCATCGCAGGGCCGTACTCGACGCAGGGGGCCGGCAGGTTCGGCGTCGGCGCGGAACTCACGCGCGTGGCGTTGCGGGACCTCCAGGTCCGGCGCCTCCCGACGACCCGAGAGCGCCCGGCGGAAGGCAAGCCCGGCGCCGCCGACCGATAGCGCCTCCTCCCCTACCCAAACGTGCCGAACTCGCGGCAGGCCTCGGCGAAGGCGTCGATATTCTCGAGGGGCACCTCTGGCTCGAGGACGTGGGTCGGGGCGAGCATCAGGCCGCCATTCTGCCCGTACCTGTCGATGCACTCCTTGACTCGGGCGCGGACGTCGTCGGGGGTGCCCCAGGGCATGGTGGACTGGGTGCCGATGCAGCCGTCGAAGCTCAGGCGGTTGCCGAAGCGGCGGTGGATGGCATCGATGTCCAGGCACTCGGGCTGGAGGGGGTTGAGGATATCGAGCCCGGCGTCCACGAGGTCGGGCACGGCGGCCTCGATGTTCCCATCGCTGTGATACCAGATTCGGGTGGCGGGGTTGATCTCCTTGACCTCCCGCCAGATCGCTGCCCAGCGGGCGTGGAAGAGCCGCCGCCAGACGTCGGGTGCGAACATCATGGCCTTCTGGTTCGCGATGTCGTCGCCGCAGTGGAGCAGGTCGGCGCCCGCCCTGGCAAAGGCGAGGCACTTGACTCGGTTATTCTGTGCGAGCCGCTCGAGCAGGCACTCGGCCCAGGCCGGCCGGTCCATGAGATCGACGAGGAACTGCTCGTAGCCGCGAATCTGCCACGCCGTCTCGTACATGTGCCCCACGCCCCCTACGGCCACCCGGCCCGCCTCGTGAGCCTGGCGGACCTGGTCGGCGAGGTGCGAACCGTCGAACGTGCTGAGGTCGTCGAGCGGGTAGTCCTCGATTTCCTTGAGGCTCTTGGCGTTGCGCAGCGGAGAGATGTAGCCCCAGAAGTGGAAGAAGCGTGCGGGGACCATGGCCACGCCGTTGCCGTTGATCGTCGTGCCCTCAGGGAGATCCTCGCCTTCCCAGTAGCGGGAGTAGTCGAGGGGCGGCAGACCCTCCGGCCGCTTGAGGCCGAGGCCGGTGACCTGGTAGTAGCCGTAGTGGTCTGCGATATCCTCGGTGCCGATGTGCTCGACGACGCGGCGCCGCAGGTCCTCGGTGAAGCCCGCGTGATAGAGGACGCGGCTCGGACGGCGGTGCTCGACGATCGCCAGGAAGTCGTCCAGGTCGGTCGCCATCGCGCTGATCTCCACGTGGGGAAGCGTGCTGTGGGCAAAGGCCGTGCGACGCGATCATAGCGCCCAGCGGGGGCGATGCAAGCGGATGCCTGGATGCCGGATGCCAGATGCTCGATGCCAGATGCTCGATGCTGGATGCTAGATGCTGGATGCTGGATGCTCGATGCTCGATGCTCGCGGCTCGCAGCCTGGCGCTTGGGCCTTGTCGCTGGATGCCGGGTGCCGAATGCCGGATGGCCGGAGACTTGAGGCGTAAGGTCCGGCGCTTCGCTTTCTCTTCCATTCATCCACCCATCCACCCATCCATTCGTCCATCGACCCGCCCATCGTGGATGCTTCGGGTGCGGTGGGATGTTCCTGTGTCCTCCGGCCCCGGCCCGTCCTCGTCGCCGACTTGCCGCCCCGCGGGCTTCCGTGTAGAGTATGCGACCATGGAGGCGGCTAGATGGCGCGAGTCCTCTATGTCATCACGGAGCTCGACGTCGGCGGCGCCGAACGGGCGCTCGTCGAGCTGGCGACGCGGCTGGACCGCACGGCCTACGAACCCGAGGTCGCCTGCCTGATGGGCGACGGGCCGCTGGCCGAGATCCTGCGCCAGCGCGACGTGCCCGTCCACGCTCTCGGCGTCCGGCGGAAGTGGGATCTGCGGGTCCTGTGGCGGCTGCGCAGGCTCCTGCCCGGCTGCGACATCGTCCACAGCTTCCTGTTCCACGCGAACATGGTCGCGCGGGTCGCGGCGGTCGGCTCGGGGGTCAGCGCGGTCGTCTCGTCGGCTCGGGTGGCCGAGCGGTCGCGGCCGCGCCGGCGGTCGCTCGAGCGCTGGACCCACTGGCTGGTGGACGCCGAGACGTGCGTCTCCAACGGCGTCCGCGACTACCTGGGCGCGGGCGGCTTCCCCCGCGGCAAGCTCGTGGTGATCCCGAACGGCGTGGACGTCGAGCGCTTCGGTCCCCGCGACCCGGCCTTCAAGCGCAGGCTCGGCCTCCGGGCCGACACGCCGCTCGTCACGGCCATCGGGCGCCTCCACGAGCAGAAGGGGATGGCCTACTTCCTGCGGGCCGCCGCCTCCGTGCGCCACTCGCGGCCCGATTGCCACTTCCTCGTCGTCGGCCACGGCCCCCTCGAGGGCGAGCTGCGGCGGCTCGCCGCCGAGTTCCATATCGCCGACCACGTCACCTTCCTCGGCTTCTGCGACGACATCCCCGCGGTGCTCGCAGCCACGGACATCTTTGCCCTGCCCTCGCTGTGGGAGGGGATGCCCAACGCCGTGCTCGAGGCCATGGCCGCAGGCGTGCCCGTCGTCGCCACCCGTGTCGAGGGCACGGTGGACATCATCGAGGACGGGAAGACAGGGCTGCTGGTCATGCCGCGCGACATCCCCGGGCTGGTCAGCGCGGTGCTCCGCCTGCTCGGGGAACCCGACCGCGCTGCGGCGCTCGCCGCAGCCGGCCAGGCCCACGTCCGCGTCCGCTTCCCCCTTGACGCCATGGTGCGCCGCCACGAGCAGCTCTACGCCGACCTCCTCCGCCACGCCGCCCGCTGACCCCGCTCGTCGCCAGCCCCCCTGCATCTCGGAGCCCATCACCGGACGGGCCAGCCCGAGCGCACGCACCTGTCAGGGGCAAGGGCCGATGGGTCAACGGAGGATGCGGACGCGGATGTCCTTGAAGGCGACCTCGCCGCCGGTGACGCCGAGGCCGATGGCCCCCTTGGGGAAGTTGGCGAAGGTCCAGGTGGGCAGTCCCCGCAGGCTGTCCACCTTCATGGCGATGCGGTTGCCGCGGACGGTGATCTCGATCTCACGCCACTCGTTGTAGGCGCCCTTGCGCACGCCGCGATGGACCTCGCCGAACCTGCCGTCGAGGTAGTAGCCGATCTCGAAGATCCCCTCGACAGGGAAGCGGATGCAGAAGAAGTTGCCCGGGCGGTGCTGGCGGAAGCTGATGAGGAAGTACTCCCCGACCTCGGCCCGCCGCGAGCGCCGCAGCAGGCGGCAGCGGGCCCTGATGATGTAGTCGCGGTGGGCCTCGGTCGCGGGCACGAAGGCATGGGCGAGCCGGCCCTTGGCCGCCGTGGCGACGATCTCGCCGTTGCGGACCCGCCAGTTGCCGTCGGTCTGCCACCCCTCGAGGTCACGGCCGTTGAAGACGCGGTGGTCGCCGGGGCCGAGCGGGGTGACCTTCCCGCCCTCCTGGACGATCTCGGTCGTCTTCGCGGGGTCGTGGTCGTAACCCTCGCCGAGGACGACGGCCTTGTAGGCGGGGTCGGTCTCGTGGATTCTCACGCGAAGGTCGCGGAAAGCCACCCCCCCACCCATGGCCTCGATGGCGGGCGGGCCGGCCAGAGGCTTGTGGCGGTCGGACTCCATGGCCAGGACACCGTTGACCCGGACCTCGGCTCGGGTGCCCTTGACGTCGAGCTCGACCCGGTACCAGCGCTTGGGCGTCAGGCCCTTGGGCTTGCGGTCGAGAGTCGTCCAGTTCTGCTGGGGGTAGCCAAGGCGGACGGACGCCGCGCCCAGGTCGGCGGAGAGGACGCCGTGGCTGATGACCGCGGTGCCTGTGTTGCTCAGCAGGACCTGGGCGGCAAAGGTGTAGTCGGTCCAGTCGGCCTCCTTCGCGAGGAGGAAGGCGATGCCGTCGCCACCGAGACCGACAAGGACGCCGTCCTTGACCCGCCAGTTGGCCGACTCCCCGGACCAGCCGTCGAGGTCCCGCCCGTTGAAGAGCGCGATCCAGCCGTCCTCCCGCGGCTTCCAGCGGCTGGGGAAGCGCTTGGGGGCCTGCGCCTCGCCTCCGACCGCGGTGAATGGCAGGAGGATGGAGATGCTCAAGACGAATGCTCGGGTCGTGCTCACGTCTCGCCCTGTCTCTTGCTCCCAGGAGTGCACGGTAAGAATACCACGAGAGGCGCGCGGCTTCAATCGCCCTGCCGGCCGTCACGGCATTGTCTGTTGCGCGAGAGCCCAGAGGTTGCTACAGTAAGGGGCAGGGGTGGAGGCGCCGGCAGACCGGTCAGGAGAGCGCAATCCGATGAGCCAGCCGCGGAAGCTCAGACACGCCAAGTTGGCCTTCACGCTGATTGAGCTGCTGGTGGTGATCGCCGTCATCACCCTGCTGGCGGCGCTCGTGTCCCCCCTGATCCGCAGTTCCATTGCGCTGGCCGCGAGCACCCAATGCAAGAGCAACCTGCGCCAGCTCGGCGCGGCCATGCAGATGTACTCGAACAACTGGGATCTCTACATCCTCCCCGCCTACTACACCTACCCGTGGGGCTCGAGCAGCACCGCCATCGAGCACGCCCCAGGCTTCATGTACTGGTGGCATGGGGTCGGCCGCAAGGGCGCGCTGTGGCCCGACTACGCCAATGACCGCAAGGTCTTCGTCTGCCCGGAGACCGACGCCACTAATCCCATGGCGAGTTGCTCCTACACCCACAACTGGGCGCCGTGGAACGGCATCCCGAACGTCACGCCGGCCGAGAAACGCGTCCAGAAGGTCGCCGACCCGCAGCGCACCATCATCGTCACCGAGAGCTACAACCCGGTCATCTGGGACTGGCGTCGCGAGGACGGCAGCGGCTCCCTCTTCAACCGCCTCCTCGACCGCCACGGCTCCGGCGACCGCAAGGGCCCCAACTGCCTGTATATGGACCAGCATTCCGACCATCGCGTGCGCCTCAAGCTCGACATCCCTGACTTCACGCCCATCAACGACCACGAGTGACTGCACAGGAGCCACCCGCCATGAAACCTGGCAAGATCCTCGCCATCGTCGGCCTCGTCGTCGTCATCGCCGCAGCAGCTTACTTCGCCATCTTCGGCGGCGGGGGGGGCGGCAGCGCCGACGTGCCACCCGACAGGATCCGCCACTACCAGTGCGTGAACAAGGCGTGCGGCAAGACCTTCTCCGATGAGGACCTCAACCTCGACGACGCCGGCCTCTACCCCCCCTCGGGCGTCATGGCCATCAAGTGTCCGGCGTGCGGGCAGTTCACCGTCTTCGCCCTCACCAAGTGCCCCTATTGCGGCGCGGAGTACGTGCCGTCTGAGGCCCTTGAGGGCCCCACGGGCGACTCCAAGTGCCCCAAGTGCGGGAAAGAGCCGAAGTAGCGCTCGCGGCGCCAGGCGGATCGCCCGAACAGCCCGAGTCCCTGCGGAGGGCCCTCACCGTGTCGAAGTGGACGCCGTTCCGCATGACAACGAGGTTCGTCGCCGCCCAGGGCGTGCGGGAGTATCGCGAGACCATCGAGGCGTGGGTGGAGCCCGACGACGTGGTGCTCGAGATCGGCTGCGAGTGGGGCACCACCAGCGCCCTGATCGCCCCCCGCTGCAAGGAGCTCGTCGCGACCGACATCAGCGCCGACTGCATCGCGCGGGCGCGGGAGAGGCACCCCGACATCCGCTTCGAGGTGCTCGACGGCTTCGACGCCCGCGCCGCGCTCGACCTCGGCGAGCCGTTCACCAAGGTCTACATCGACATGTCGGGGCTCTCGGGCTACCGCTCGCTGCTCGACGCCATCGCGCTCGTGACGATGTACGCCACGGTGCTGCGTCCCGCGGCGATCGTCATCAAGAGCGCCTCGCTCAAGCGCTTCGCCCGCCTCTGCGTGCCCTGGAAGGACTCTGGCCAGGGATAGTCAGGGAGGGCGAGGCCCCCGCCGAGCCGCCGAACGTGACATGGGCCTCCCGCGACGTCTGGGCTCGGCGGGAGCCTCGCCCTCCCCCCCGCTACGGTGGGACCGTCAGAGCAGGCTGGTCATGTCGGCGATCATGGCGTCGGTCGCGGCGGCGATGGCCTCGCGCCATCTGGCGGGGCCGAACTGGCGGCTGTACGGCGCGCGGCCGTGGGCGAAGATGATCGCCCGCGAGGAGTTCACGAGGGCGCCGAGCCCTCGGGCGTCAAAGGCGGGTGCCACCTGCGCGGCGCCTCCGCCCTGGGCTCCATAGCCAGGCAGCAGGAACCAGCTCCGGGGCATCAGCCGCCGCAGCTTCTCCACGTCCAGCGCCTCCGTGGCGCCGACCACGGCACCCACGGCGCTGTAGCCCCCGCGCCCGACGTGCTCCTTGCCCCACTGGTGGACGAGCGCCCCGACTCGCATGAACACTGGCACGCCCTTGCACGCGAGGCCCTGGACCTGGAGCGCGGTCTCGTTCGAGGTCCGCACCAGGATGAACAGCCCGCGGTCCCGCCGCACCGCCTCACGGATGAACGGCTCGACGCCGTCGAGCCCGAAATAGGGGTTCACCGTCACCGCGTCGGCGCCCAGTTCATAGAGCTCGACGCCCTGGATCGTGGCGGCGCCTACGAGGCCCTCGGCGTAGGCAGCGGCCGTCGAGCCGATGTCGCTGCGCTTGACGTCGGCGATGACGATCAGGCCCTTGCTCCTGGCGTAGCGCACCGTGTCCTCGAAGGCCCGGAAGCCCAGGGAGCCGAACCGCTCGAAGAAGGCGGCCTGTGGCTTGACCACTGGCACGCGCGGCGCGACGATGTCGATGACCTCGCGGCAGAATGCCCGCATGAGCTCCACGGCCGACTCGCAGGTGAGCATGTTGCTGCCCACCATCTCGTCGCGCAGGCTCTCCGGGATCATCTCGACCCGCGGGTCCAGCCCCACACAGCACGGATTGCCCTTGCGCTCGATGGCGTCGGCGAGCCGATCGGCGAAGTGCGCCATGAAAGCCTCCTGACAAGCCAGGTCGCCTGCCCTACCCTTGACCTCCTCCGGCCCTCCCGTGACCGCGCAGTGCGGGCCTGTGACCGGCCCGCGGCTCGGGCGAATCATGCGATGCGACACCGGCGCCTTGGGGCTCCGGTGCAGCCGGGGGTGGCGTGTGAGCTTCGAGAGGGGCGCGGTCCTTTGCCCCTCACGGCGGGTGACCGCAGGCGCGCACCATTCCGCCTGCACGCCTACAGAGCCAGGAAGTTCGCCAGCAGCTTCGGCCCCTCGGCCGTCAGGAACGACTCGGGGTGAAACTGCACGCCTTCCACCGCCAGAGTCCTGTGGCGCACGCCCATCAGCTCACCCTCCGGGGTGTGGGCCGTCGCCACGAGGCACTCGGGCAGCGTATCCTCCTTCACGATCAGCGAGTGGTAGCGGGTGGCCTCGAACGGGTTGGCCAGCCCGTCGAACACCCCCTCGCCGTCGTGGTGGATCATCGAGGTCTTGCCGTGCATCAGCCGGTCCGCGCGGACCACCTCGCCGCCGAACACGTGGCCGATGCACTGATGTCCCAGGCATACGCCCAGCACCGGCACCTTGCCCGCGAAGTGGCGGATCACGTCGTTCGAGTTCCCCGCTTCCAGCGGGGTGCATGGACCGGGCGAGATCATGATGTGGTCGGGCTGCTGCGCCTCGATCTCCTCGAGGCTCACCTTGTCATTGCGATAGACCACCACGTCCGCTCCCATCGCGCCGATGCACTGCACGATGTTGTAGGTGAACGAGTCGTAGTTGTCGATCATCACGATCATCGCGGCCCGCCTGACACGGCATCAACCGCGAACCCGCTTGATGCCACAGGATCTGCCCGATCTGCGCTCTGCCTCGTCGAGCATGCGTCCGCTCCGCGCCCGATGACGCCGGCGCAAGGGCACTATACCAACCGCGCGTCCCCAAGTCAACCCCCCGCCTCTCGCTTCCCCCGCTCAGGGTTTCAGGATGGCGTCGAAGCCTTGGGCTTTGAGCCTGGCCGCGGCCAGCTCGGCATCGGCGCGGGTGGCGAATGGCCCGACGCGGACGGCGTATAGGGTGCTGCGGCCCGAGCGAAGCGCGACGACGGAGGCGGGGAAGCCGCGCTGGCGCAACAGGCGCGCGTGCTCGCCGGCATCCGATGGCTTGCTGAGCGCCATCACCTGCACGCTGAATCCACCGCCTGAGATCACCGCTGGGGGCGGCGTCTCGCCGCGCAGCCGCGCCTCGGCCTTCGACGCCCAGGCGCCCGAGGGGAAGCGCCCGGCCACCTGGCGGTAGTAGCGATGGGCCTCGGTCGTCTGCCCGTCGGCCTCCAGGGCCTCGGCCATGACGTAGAGCACCTCGTCTGCCCGCGGGGAGGCGGGATGCCCGTCCAGGAACTCGCGGCATTGGGCGATCGCCTGGCGATACTGGCGCCTGGCCAGGAAGCAGCGGGCCAGGCCCATCGCGGCGTTCGCCTCCATCTGCTCGTTCCGCGGCGACGCCAGCGCCTTGCGGAAGTGGTCCTCCGCCTGCGCCGTCTGCCCCTGCCCGAGCGCGATGGCGCCGCGAAAGTACTCCGCGTCAGACGCATACCCGCTGTGCGGGTACTGGGCAATGAGCTCGCGGAACGCGCTGTCGGCCGCCGTGCGGTGTCCGGCCAGGAACAGGCCGACGCCGTCGCTGTACCTGTCCTCCGGCTCGCGCGGGCAGCCGCCGCACCCCGGGAAGAGCGCGATGAGCCCCAGGCACGTCAGCCAGACCACGTTCTGTCGGCGCCAGAGCCGTCGCATCGCGTCCTCAGCCGTGCAGAGTCGTCGCCAGGGTCGCCACGCGCCGGCCGTAGGCCTTGCACTGCTCCTCGGCACGGTGGTCCGGCCTGCCGATGGCCACCGGCCCGTAGTGGTCGCCCGCAGAGGTTCCCTGGATCACCATCCCGTGGATCAGCAGAGCCTGGAGGATCGCCATGATGGTCGTCTCGTTCCCGCCGCCGATGTTCGCTGATGAGGCGAAGGCCCCGCCCACCTTCCCCTCGAGCTGGCCGTGGAACGCCACGCTGTCATCGAGCAGCCGCTTCACGCTCGCCGCCGGCAGGCCGTAGTACGTCGCCGAGCCGATGACGATCGCGTCGTAGTCCACCAGCGAGTCCACCGGGACCTCGCCCACAGGCTTGAGCTCGACCTCCGCGCCCGTCACGGCGCCCGCCCCCTCGGCGACCAGCTCGGCCATCGCCTTCGTGTTCCCCCCGCGCGAGTGATAGGCTATCAGTATCTTCGCCATGGGGAGTCTCCTATCCGCTTTGCCCGTTCTCCGTCAACACAGCGCCATTATCACCACGCACCCGAGCGCTGTCAAGCCATGCGGCTCGCGAGGCCCTTGCGTCTTGCGCGCGCCCGGCGGACGCCCTATGATCGAGGCGATGCCGGGGCCGCAACCGCGGAGAGCCACGCAGGGAGCACGTGAGGAGGCCCAACGGAGCGCCATGACACGCGACGAGTTGATCGAGGAGGTGCTCGCACTGCCGGTGTGGGACACCCACAACCACCTGGAGGGCTCGAAGACCCTCGCCGAGTTCCTCGGCGACCAGGTGGCGCGCGGCTGGCTGGACCACGAGGCGGCGCTCTACGTGGCCCGCGAGTGGCTCCACGACGCCGCCGCCCGGCTCTATCACAGGGGAGTGGCGTGACCGTCACGCCGCGACGCCTGCTGGCCGCCCTCTGCCTCCTTGGTGCCGTCGCGTCATCGGCTCATCGAGCGGCGCGGTTGGATGGGCGCTCCGCTCGCGGGGGCGGCGGGCCAGCAGTCCGTGGCAGAAGTCCTTCGCAGACGAGTGCGAGGGATTCGGGCCGAGG
>CAZDNN010000133.1:0-12834 GCA_964506385.1 uncultured Planctomycetota bacterium | reverse complement strand
TCGGCCCGAAGACCCGCACGCAGTCCGAACGGACTTCTGCCACGGGCTGCTAGAGAGAGAATTGCAGAGTTGAACAACTCTGCAATTCTCTTCCTACGCCTCGCCTCCTGCACGCACCATACCCCCCGGGGCCAGGAGCCATACGGTGTTTCCCGGCAGACACTTAGCCAATCGCCAGCGGCAAGGACGGGGTTGTCGTGTTGGTGTTCCCCGGAAGTGGCCGCGACGGGCCTGGCCCGACGCCGCTGGCTTGCCTGCCGCACGAGGGCCTCGTTGCTCTTGACGGGGGGCGCCTGCCCTGCGGACCGTCGGGCTTGCCCGGCCGCCGCTGTGGCCTGCGGCCAGCGTTCTGCGAAGGTCATGTCATCGTCGGAGGGCCTCCCGGTCGGCGGAGGCACGCGGGGGGCAGCCTTCCGCCGCTTCGGCGGGGAAGGGAGGGGGCTGCGGGGCCCCCGCGTGATGGCGCCGACGGCCCCTGCTTGCTGAGCGTGAGGCCGGCAGCGGGATACTGCCAGGTTCCTGTTGCGGATGGTTGTATTGGGAGGGCGAGGCCCCTGCCGAGCCGCGTTTCGCCCCGTGAGTCGGCTCGGCAGGAGCCTCGCCCTCCCGCACCGGGGCTTTCCGCGACAGGAGCGGCCTATCGCTTGTAGACGGGGAGGAAGCGGTAGTAGACCTCGAGGGAGAGGATGGCCATTGCGGTGCAGTAGACGCGGCCGCCGCGTCGGCCCCACTGGTGGTTCTTGGGGTCCCAGGAGCCGCGGACGTAGCGCTTGCCCTCGTAGGTCTTGTGGACCTGGGCGCGGACCAGGGTGTCGCGAAAGAGCTTGTTCCAGCCCGCCCAGGCCTTGCCGCCGTACTGGAACATGGCGAGGACGGAGTAGTAGGTGTAGTAGAGGTCGCCGACGAGGCGGTTCTTGCCGCGCCCGGCGCCTTTGACCTTGTTCTCGTGTGCCATGAGGTAGTTGGCGGATCGGGTGATCTCGTCGTCGTAGCCGGCGCCGCCGATGAACTGGCGGCTGAGCATCCCGATGGCGGTGACCGCGGGAGCGTGGTCCTTGCGGCCAACGAGGTACGAGCTGCCGCCGTACTGGCGGAAGCTGTTCTTGAGGAACACCTTGGCGCGCTCGAAGGCGGTGTAGGGGACGTCGAGGTCGGAGCACACGGCGCTCTTGAGGGCCATGATCTGCCAGCCGGTGACGGACATGTCGCCCTCGTTCTTGGCGACGGCGCCGCGATAGCGAAAGCCGCCGTGGGCGGGCTGGACCTTCACGATGTAGTCGATGGCCTTCTGGGCCATGCGGCCGAGCCCGGGCTCGCGGGTCAGGCCGTATGCCTCGGAGACCGCCATGGCGGCGATGCCCTGCTCGTAGAAGGTGTGCCAGCCGAACGAGCCGTTGGGCTTCTGGTTGCTCTTCAGCCACTTGAGGCCCCCGTAGACGGTGCTCCGGAAGGGGCCTTTGGCGTGGGTGTAGCCCGCGCCGAGGAAGGCGAGGAGGGCGAGGCCGGTCATGCCCACGTCGTGGTCGCCGCCGCCCTCCCAGCGCTTGCAGCTCCAGCGCCCGTCCTTCTCCTGGGCTCTGGCGAGCCAGCGGAGGCCGGCGCTCACGGCGCTCTCGGCGCGGTAGCTGGTCCCGCCCCTGCCGCCGATGGCCCGGGCCTTGCCGGCGTCGGAGCGGCCCGAGTAGATGCCGCGGGTATAGAGGCCCGTGGCCTGGACGCCGAAGACGGGGGTGGCCGACGGCGGGTCGATGGTCTCGATGGGGCGCAGGTCGTCCTTGAACAGGTCGTCTACCAGCGGCATATCGAGGTCGGGGCCGGGGTCCTTGAGGGTCGGCCGCTGGGCGTGGATGGGGATATCCTCGATGGGCACATCGAGGTCCTCGTCGATGTCCATCGGCTCGTAGGGGTCGGGCTCGATGAGCTCGTCGGGGTGGTTCTCGACGAGGCTGACCTCGATGGGGTTGTAGGCCGTGTCGTCGTCAAGCAGGCGGTAGGGCCACTGCCAGAGGATGATGAGGACGAGAACGTGGATGAGGAAGGAGATGCACCACCAGGGGGAGCGGCGGACCTGCTCGGCGAGGAAGAGCCAAGCCTCGCTCGGCTCGGACTCGACGTGCTGGTCGAGCTCCTCCTCGAGCTGCTTCTCACCCTCGCGCTGCTCGATGCGCTCGCGGCAGGCGGCGCACACGAGGTCGCCGGCTGGCAGGTCGCCTCCGCAGACCGGGCAGCTCCGCGCCATCCCGCTTCCTTCCGCGGTCGCAGATCTCCTCGCCGCCAGGCGCGGGCCGCCCCGCGCCTGCGCCATTGAGTATAGCGGCCCCGCCTCGGATCTGCAAGCCCGCGGTCGGGCGGGAGCGACTGGCGATGGGACGCTCCCGTCACGTGCGCTCGGGCGGCGGCTCCGGCAGGGTGAAGGTGAAGCGTGCCCAGCGGCCTGGCTCCGACTCGGCCCAGATGCGTCCGCCGTGGACTTCGATGATCTTGCGGCTGACGAAGAGGCCGAGGCCGGTGCCCTTGCGGGCTTTGGCGGAGGGCTGGTCGAGGCGGACGAACTTGCCGAAGAGCCTGGGCATGTCCTCGGGCCGGATGCCCTCGCCGTCGTTCCACACCGAGAGGCGCACCTCGCCGTCGGCCTCGCCGAGCTCGATGGCGATGCGGCCGCCCTTGCGGCCGTACTTGGCGGCGTTGCTCAGCAGGTTGTCCACGACGATGCGGAGCAGGGTCGGGTCGCCGGTGGCGGCGAGATGCTCGGGCCCCGCGAGCTCGATGTGCATGCCGGCCTCGTCGATCTGGGGCTGGAGCTGCTCGAGCATGGGGTCGAGGACGTCGGTGCGCAGGTCGATGGGCCGCGTGTCGGGGGCCAGCTCGCCTTTCTCGATGCGAGAGAGGTTGAGGTAGCTGACGATGATGTCCATGAGGTAGTGGCCGTTGCGAACAATGGCCTGGAGGCCCTGGCGCTGCTGGTCGGATGGCTCGCCGAAGTAGCCGTCGAGCATGGTCTGCGCGCCGAAGATCATGGTGCTGAGGGGGCTCTTGAGCTCGTGGGTGACGAAGCCGAGCATCTCCATGTAGTCGTGGTTGCGCTGAGCGAGCTCGGCATTCGATTGCGCGAGCTCGTCGTTGCGCTGGCGCAGCCGCTCGTCGCGCTGGTGGATAGCCTCGGCCATCTGCGCGAAGGAGTCGACGAGCGCTTGGACCTCGCGCGACGCGCGCGCCGGGCGCGGGCGGTAGGCGAGGTCGCCGTCGGCGAGGCGCCGCGAGGCCACCACCAGGTCGCCCACGGGACGGGCGATGGTGCGGGCCAGCACGAGCGACAGGACGATCGACACGACGATGGCGGCGCCGACGGGGGTGACGAACCGGCCCAGGATCTGGTTGCGCAGGTCGGTGTACTTCCGCTCGAGGATGCCGACGTAGAGGATGCCGATGGTCGCGCCCCGGGGGTCTCGGATGGGCTCGTAGGACGAGAGGTACCAGTCGTTGACGACGAAGGCGCGCTCGTACCACGAGCGGCCGTTCTCGAGCACGCGGTCGTAGACCCCCTCGCTGACGCGGGTGCCGATGGCGCGGTCGCCCTCGGCGTTGGTGACGTTGGTGGCGACGCGGACGTCCCACTGGAAGACGGTGACCGTGCCGAGGGGCTTGCCTCCGTACCTGTCGTCGCCGAACACGCTGTCGCGGATGCCGTCCACGATCTCCCAGTTGCGGTTGACGAGGCGGCCGCCGTAGAGGGCGCCGAGCACGTTGCCGGCGGGGTCGACGATGGGCGCGGCGGCCCAGAGCATCATGCCCGCGGACTCGGCTGTCTCGGGGCGCGGCTTCGCGCGGGCCGTCTCGACGAAGTGGATGAAGGCCTGGCGGGGTAGCTCATCGCCCTCGGTGGCGAGCTCGTCGGCGTGGAGGAGGACCATGCCGCTGGCGGCCTGGCCCTTGAGCGCCTGCTCGACGACGGGGTCGAGCGCGCGGTTCCCGCCGACCTTGTAGGGGTGTCGGGTCCGCAGGACGACGTCGCCGCGGGGGCCGCAGACGCTGAGCACGTCGAGCCCGTAGTGGAGCCGCTCGCGCTCGAGGGCGATGCGTGTCTCGGTGGACGTGGCCCCGGACAGGGCCGCGGGCGCGGCGGGCAGGCGAGCGGCGTGCTCGAGGGTGGCCTGGATTGCGCGCAGGCGCCCGTTGATCTGAGCGCGGGCGCTGCGCAGGTCGAGCTCGGTGCGATACTGTGCCTCCCGCAGCACCGTCCGCGAGATGAGCCGGCTGCCGATGTACATCGTCGTCCCGCCGAGCAGCACCACGACGACCAGGAAGGCGATGACAAGACGTGTCCAGAGGCGCACAGGCAGCTCGCTTCCTTTCGGCGCACGGCTCCCAAGCCCCCGCAGTCTAGGCTGCCCTGTGGCCAGAGTCAAACCAGCGTGCTGCGGCCCGGCCGGACAGTTGAGGACGCGAGGTGCCGGGTCCCGCTCTTGGGCGGTGGCGTGGCTCCCGCGTCGGGGGCGGGTTGTCACATCTGGCGCAGTTGTGTCAGCGGGTGTAACCGTCTCTTGTGTGGCCGCCCTGGCGTGGTAGAGTAAGGGATGACGCTGCAAGCGTTGGCCTCGGCGGACGTTGCGGCCCGTACTTGCCTGCGGGGAACGGGCCTGCTACAATGTACGCAGCAGACGCCTCCCCGCAGCCAACGCTCGGCTAGCAGTCCGTGGCAGAAGTCCTTCGCAGACGAGTGCGAGGGATTCGGGCCGAGGTCAAGGCGCGAGATCGCAGGCGAATCGGTGGATTCGTCGAGATCTCGCAACGCGGAGATCGGCCCGAAGACCCGCACGCAGTCCGAACGGACTTCTGCCACGGGCTGCTAGCCCCGTAAGCCGATGCCGATATGGTCTCACTGGCCACCGTTGGCCGCTGTGTACAGGGGCCGGCATGCGCATCAAGTGCCCTGCCTGCTCGAAGACGTTCCAGGTGTCCGGGGACGCAGCGGGGAAGACCCATTGCCCGCACTGCGGGCAGAAGCTGGACCTGGGCCGCATGGAGCGCCCGGACGATCTGGCTCGGGGGGACCGGCTGGGGGGATGCCGCATCGAGGGGCTGGCGGGCCGCGGGGGGATGGCCGCGGTCTACAAGGCCACCCAGCTCTCCCTCGACCGCCCAGTGGCGCTCAAGGTCCTGCCCAGGAAGCTCGCGGCCGACCGCCAGTTCGTCGAGCGCTTCAACCGCGAGGCCGCCGCGCTCGCCAGGCTCTCCCACCCCAACATCGTCAGCATCCTCGACAAGGGCGTCGAGAACGACACGTACTACTTCGTCATGGAGTACGTCCAGGGCCGCAGCCTCCGCGACCGCCTCCGCCGCGAGGGCACCCTGGCGCCCCAGGACGTGCTGGAGCTGATGAGCGGCATCTGCGCCGCGCTCGAGTACGCCCACGAGATGGGCATCGTCCACCGCGATCTCAAGCCGTCGAACATCCTGCTCGACTCCGCCGGGACGCCGAAGCTCGCGGACTTCGGCATCGCCCGGATCCTCGGCAGCCAGACCACCGCCCAACGCGACCTGACCGTGGCTCACGCCGCCATGGGCAGCGCCGACTACATGGCTCCCGAGCAGCGCGAGAACGCCGCCACCGTGGACCACCGCGCCGACATCTACGCCCTCGGCGTCATCCTCTACCAGATCCTCACCGGCCACCTGCCAGTCGGCACGTTCACCCCCGCCAGCAAGCTCAACCCCAGCGTGCCCAGCGCCGTGGACAGGGTGATCCGCAAGGCACTCGCCAGCTCCCCCGGCGACCGATTCGAGTCCGTCGCGCTCTTCCGCGCGGCGCTCAACCACGCTCTCACCACCGCCGGAGCCCACTCCACCGCGCGCGGCCGCGCGAGGCCGCGCTCCTCACGCACCGCCCAGGTGCTGCTGGCACTCGGCATCGTCGGAGCCATCGCCATCTTCGCGGCGCTCGCCATCGCGCAGCGCCGCCGCAGCCACGCCGTCCAGCCTCCGCCCACCAAGCCGCCCACGGCCGTACGGCCACCCAAGCCGCCGACACGGGCCCGGCCCAGGCCGGCCAAGCCGCCCACCCGCACCGCCCCCGTCAAGCCGCCCAAGCCCAAGGGCGAGTCCCCGGCCGTCAAGAAGGCCCTCGAGCCCGTCCGCACCTACATCATCCAGAACCCCAACGACTACCAGGGCCACCTCAACCGCCTGCGCGAGATCATCGTCCAGCACAACAACATCGCCGTCGTCCAGGCCGCCAAGAAGGAGCGCGAGGCCATCATCCAGCGCCTCCACACCGAGATCGACGAGCACCTCACCCAGCTCGTCGAGCAGGCCGAGGCCCTCGGCCAGAAGGGCGACTACGGAGCCGCCATTCGCATCTTCGAGTCCTTCCCCGAGCACCTGCGCACCGAGGACGCTCTGAAGCGGCTCAACGCCGCTGTCGAGGACACCAAGGCGGCGGCATTCGTCGAGTTCCGCAAGCGTCAGGGACAGGCCGACAAGCTCGCGAAGGCCGGCAAGGCCACCGAAGCCACGGCGCTGCTCGAACAGGCCAGGACGTGGGGCCTGCCCGACATCGCCGAGGCTGCGGACAAGCAGCTCGCCGCGCTCTCGGCCGCCGCCGCTGCCGAGGCCCGCCGCATCGCCGTCGAGCAGCGCGAGCTGCGGATCCGGCTCGCCGCCCAGCTCAAGGCCCTCTGGGCCGAGCGCAGGTACGATGAGGCCCTGGCCCTCGTCGGCCCCCTGCTCGACCAGGCTCCCAACGCCGCCGCCCGAGCGGCCCTCGCCCGATACCAGCGCGCCGCCGCCCTCCTCGCCCGGTTCTGGAAGGGCGTGCTCGCGGGCGCCGAGGCCAGCATCGGCGACAGGCTCCGCGTCAACGGCGGGACCTGGCAGATCGTCGAGCTCAAGGGCGACAAGCTCATGCTCTCCCCCGACGGCGTCGCCAAGGTGGGCCGCTCGCTCGCCAACCTCGACGCCGGGCTCGTCGTGCGCCTCGCCCGCGCCGGCCTCAAGGCGAAGGACCCGGACACGCAGCTCATGCTCGCGCTCTTCCACACCTATGACAAGCAGGCGGACCCCGCCGCGGCGCGCAAGGCATTCGAGACCGCCAGGGCACGCGGCGCACGCACAGCCGAGATCAAGGCCCTCCGCTCCCTCGGCGTCGAGGAGCCGCCCAATGGGCCCGCCGCCAAGCCACAAGAGAAGCCCGACCCCGGCTTCGCCCTGTCCCTCAACGGCACGTCGAGCTACGTCGAGGTCGAGGACAAGCGCCCGCTCCACCTGAGGGCCTTCACCGTCGAGGCCTGGGTCTGGCGGCGGCCCGGCGACGAGGGCGTGCGATACGTCGTCGCCAAGAACCTCGGCTACGGCCGCGCCGAGTCCTTCGGCATCGCGGTCCGCAACGGGCGGTGGACATACTCGACAGGCTACGGCGACGAGCACGAGGAGCGGATCACCGAGGCCGGCTGCCCCGTCGGGCGTTGGGTCCACTGCGCCCTGGTCTGCGTCGGGCTCGAGCGAGCCTTCTTCGTTGACGGCAAGCTCATCGACCGCTCGAAGGCCCGCCGCATGTGGTCGTACGACGACAGGCCGCTGACCATAGGCGCCGAGTACGAGCAGGACCGCCTCAGCTACTTCTGGCTCGGCGCCATCGACGAGGTCCGCCTGTCCCTCGCCCCGCGCTACCGCAAGGAGTTCGCCCCCGAGCGCCGGCTCCAGGCCGACCGCCAGACCGTCCTGCTCTTGCGCTTCGACGAGGGAGAGGGTGGCATCGCCCGCGACGCCACGCAGTTCAAGCACCACGGGGTCATCAACGGCGCCCAGTATGTCCGCCCCGACGCGCTGCGTCTGCCCCCGCCCCCCAAGGAGGGGCCCGCCCCACCCCCCAAGCCCAAGACGCCGAAGCGTGAGGGCTGATCGCCGGGAACGCCTCCCCCGCCATCGCCATCGGCCCTTGACCGTGCGCGCGGCGTCGCTTACAATGCGCGGGGGGGAAGCGCGGGTGGGACTCTCGGCGCGGATGGGAGAATGCCAGGCCCATGGAAGAGCCGCAACGCAGAGTCGTCGAGCCCTCCACCGTCGCCGTCATCGAGCACGCAGGGCCATACAGCGCGAAGGGAGGTGTGGTCCATGGCTGAGCCGCCCGACACGCCCCAGGAGACCCGTGCATCGGGCTACGTGGGCCTGGCGACCTTCTGCGGCCTGATTCTCACGGGGATCGGCGGCCTGGCGATGGGGTTCGCCGCCGTGCTGTTCAAGGAGGACTGGACGGCTGCGGGCCTCTTCTGGATCGCCGCCGCCCTCAGCTTCGGCATGCTCGTCAACGCGTTCCTGCGCAGGTAGCCTTGCAACAGGGGGTCTCTCTGATGACCCGGATCGCTCGTTCGTGGCTGGTGCTTGTCGCCGTTGCGGCGGCTGCGGGGGCCGCTACGCCGGCCGACCAGCAGTTCCAGTTCGCTCAGAAGCTGGCGGGCACCCGCGAGGCGGCGTTCGCCGTGCTCGAGTACCGCCGCTTCATCCACCTGTTCCCGCAGGACCGCCGGGTGCCCGATGCGCGGTATGCCATCGCGCGGTCCTATCTGCGGGATGCCGGTGACCTGGCGGCGGCTCAGCGCGAGCTGGGGCTCCTGGTCCGGCACCATCCGCAGTCGCCAGCGGCGCGGCGCGCGGTTCAGCTCATCGCGCTCATTGATGCCAACAAGCAGGACGACCACCAGCCACTGCTGCTATTCTTCGGCGCCGTCTCTGCCCGCGACCGCGGCGATGCGGCGGCTGCGCTCGCCAAGCTCGACCAGCTCATCGCCCGCTACCCCCGCGCGCCGCTCGTGCCCGAGGCCCTGCTCCTCCGCGCGAAGCTCCTGGAGAGCCTGACGCGCCTCGACGACGCTATTGCCGCCTATGCGGAGATCCCGGCCCGCGCCCCCAACAGCTCCCTCGTGCCCCGCGCCCTGCTCGGCCAGGCCACCGCCACCGAGGCCCGCGACGGCGCCCAGCCCTACGTCGCTGTCCTATACCGCCAGGTCATCGCCCGCTACCCGCGCACCCCCGAGGCCGCCGAGGCCCGCAAGCGCCTCGCCACCCTCGACCAGCATCTCGACAACCTCCCCCGCCGCTTCGCCCGCAGGGACATCCAGCCCTTCCGGGTCCTCCGCCACGGCTACCTCGACAAGCGCGACCGCTACGACGTCCGTATCGAGGTGGCCAGGGACCTCACCGAGGACCAGATCGAGGCCACCCTCGAGGACGCTCTCATCAAGCACGCCGGCGACCGCAAGGGCCGCGACCACGAGGTCCGCATCGAGGCATACCCCGCGGGCAGCCGTACCCGCGTCGGCAAGGCCACCTGGGCCCGCAACCGCCGCCCCGAGTACGACGTGGATGTCGGCGACGCCCGCACCCAGGACCTCTGGCGCGACATCCTCAAGGACGTCCTCAAGTAGCCCGTCGCCGGGGGGGCACGCGGGCGGCCGCTCAGTCTACGATGCGGCAGGTGGACACGGCGTTGTAGTCGGCGTCCTTGAGGCGGATGGAGACGGTGGTCTCCTCTCGCTGGGCGAGGCCCTGGGGCACGACGTCGTGGGTCTTGAGGATCCTGCGGCGGCGGTCAATGATCTCGACTGAGAAGGGCTGGGCCTCGTCGGCGTCGCGACCGCCGCGGAGGGTGAGCTGCACTCGGGTGCCCCACGGCTCGTCGATCTTCTCGGCGCGGAGGACCCGCAGGCCGGGCCGGCTCGACCGCCCCATGAGCCGAAGCGGCCGCGAGCGCGAGCGGAAGCGTTTAGCCTCGTCCACGAACTTCCGGGCGGCGCTGCACGGGATCGCAATGGCCATCCCAGCTCCCACCTTCGGGGTCACGACCGCGCGGGTCACCCCCGCGACCTGCCCGCGGTCGTCCACCACCGGGCCTCCGCTGTTTCCGGGGTTGATGGCTGCGTCGATCTGCACCTGGCGCATCTTGCCTTCCTCGTCCTTGCGCAGTGCCGAGATCGTGCCCGCCGTCACCGTCACCTCGAGGCCGGGCTGGGTGCCGAAGGGATAGCCGGCGACCCACACGGCCTGGGTCACGCGGAGCTGGCTCTCGCGCAGGAAGCGCAGGAAGGTGGACGAGCGGTGGCCCACCCGCAGCAGCGCCAGGTCGAGGTCCTCGTCCGCGCCCAGCAGCGTGGCCGCGACCACCTTGCGGGCCTTGCTCGCGCTGTCCACCACCACCCGGAGCTCGGCGTCGCCGTCGATGGCGGCCTTGACCACGTGGTGGTTGGTCAACACCTCGTTGCGTCCGACGAAGAAGCCTGACCCCGACTGCCCCCTCGCGCCCTCCACCGCCTGGACCAGCACGCACGCGTCGGTGACCCGCGCCAGCACGGGCCGCGACAGGCTGGCTCCCGGCGCCGTCGCGGCGACGGCGAGAGCCAGGCCGGCGATGATCACTCGTCTCACGGCGTCTCTCCTTGCGGGCCAGTTCCCTATCCTGATTATCGGCCCGGCCGCGCGGGAAGTCAAAGGACCCGTACGGAACGCCAGCGGACGGCCCAGTGTCAGCCTCGGCCGCCCGGCAGGACGCGCAGCATCGGGCGGGCGAGGAAGGCGGAGCGGCGCGCCGCGAGCCGGCGCGCGGCGGGGTCGCGGCGGAGGTCCTTGAGATAGTGGCGGAGGCCGCGCTCGAATTGTGCCTGGAAGGGGATGGCGTTGAGGGCCACCGCCCCGTCGGGCTCGATGCGGAGCATCCATCGGCCTCTGTCGTCAACGCAGCGGACCCCGCCCTCGCGCTCGCCGTCGTGGAGCAGGCCGCCGCGCCAGGCCTCGCAGACAAGCTCGGCGCAGCTCGCGACCGGGCGGCTGGGGTGGTCGGCGAGGGCGCAGCCGTCGAGGCGCTCGCGGCCCAGCTCTGGCAGGTAGCGCTCGGCGAAGCGCAGGACGCTGGCCTTCGACGGCTCCCGCGCCCGGCTGCCGACGAGGTAGCCTGCCGTCGCGCCGATCGCCGCGCAGACCTCCCGGCAGCCCGCGGCGAAGAGATGGACGGCGATCAGGGTGGACGAGGCCTCGAGGTGGCGGTCGGCGGCCCCCTGGATCTCGGCGATGAGCTCGTCGGTGGGCAAGGGGGGCCTCGGAAGAGGTGCTCGGTGGACGGTGCTTGCATCCCCAGGCTTGCAGCTTGCAGCTTGCAGCTTGCGGCTTCTGGCTGCTATGGCTGCTGGCCGTACTCGCGGACGACGCCTGGGCGGTAGACGTAGCGGCACTTGGGGTCGGTGCAGGGGGGCCGGCTGTCGCGCATGTCGACCCGGGGGTTCGCGGCGATCTCGCTGTAGGCGGCCAGGAGCTTCTGGTAGTCGGGGTGGCCGGTGCTCGGGAAGACAGGCTTGCCGCACGTCTCGTCGCCGCCGGCGGCCTTGGCGAGGGGGGCGCGGAGGGCACGGGTCTGCTCAGCAGGGAGGCGCATGCGGAACACCGTGGCCAGCGCGTTGCCGCCATGGCAGGAGGCGCACTGCCGCTTATGGACGTCGTTGAGGGCCTTGGCGTGCCGGGCGAAGATGTCGCGCCCGCCGGTGGTGCCGTGGCGGGTGTAGACGTAGGTGCCGTAGTAGGGCGCGTTGCTGTCGATCCAGGTGACGAACCGCCGCCAGTCCTCCGGCGGCATCTTCACCCTGTCCTTGTGGGTGGTGCGGAGCACCTTGACGACCTTGCTGGCGTGGGAGCCGTAGTGCTTGGGCGGCCGCATGACGAGGGTCGAGACCTGGTAGATGTTGACGTAGCTGGTCAGCCCCCTGCGGACGAGGGTCTCGTAGGCGACGTTGAAGAGCGGGGTGTAGTCGGGCGATAGGTCCACGCCGCCCTTGGGCTTCGGCCCGCTGTGGCACTTGACGCAGTGCTTGTTGAGGACGGGCTGGGCGTCGTAGTGGAAGTCGGGCGCGTGGACGCCGCCGTAGGGGGGCGGCGTGATGTCGGAGGGCTCGCGCCGGAGGGCGAGGGCGTCGGCGACTGGGGGGGAGGTGGTCTTGCGCTCGTGGCATCCGACGCAGCCGAAGCGCTCGCCGGGCGCGACGGCGACGAAGGTGCGCATGCGCTGGAGCTCCATGAAGTCGGCGTCGAGCGCGCTGAAGTAGATTGCCTTGTTCGCGGGCGCCCTGAAGTACGCCGAGCCGTCGGCCTCGACGGGCACGGTGCCCCAGAGCCGCTTGAGGGCGAAGTGGCCGACGTCGCTGATCGCGGGGTTCTGGAGCCTGTGGCCGCGGGTGCGGGAGGCGACGGGCTTCGGGATCTCCTCGGTGACGCGGATGTACTTCACCTCGCCCGGCCCGATGCCGTCGAGCCCGTCGTAGACGTTGAGGACGTAGAAGGTGCCCCAATCGGTGGCCGCGGGGTCGGCGTGGCGCGGGGTGGCGACGACGGGCTTCTCGCTGGGCGAGATGACCTGCGGCTTGGGCCGGGGCTTGACGGGGAAGGGCTCGAACGCCGCGAGCTCGGGGTCGCGGTAGACCAGGTCGCGGTTGTTCCAGCGGTCGAGCAGATAGATGGCGTAGCCCGTGGGCTCGCGGTTGTTGGGGCCGTAGCAGTAGGAGACGAGGAAGTAGTCCTCGGAGAGGGGGAAGACGTCGGCGTAGTAGCCGCTCTGCGGGCGCTGCCAGGAGGCGTGGCTGGGCGGGGGGATCTCGGGGGTGAGGTTGGTGTAGACCTGCGGGCTCGAGTACGTCCACATCGGGTGGACCAGAGCAACGGGGCCGACGGCGTAGGGCATGTGGGGGCCGAGGATGCAGGCGATGAGCTGCGTGCCCGGCACCTGGCGCGCGCCCCAGTAGGTCACTGGGCCGAAGTGGGCGCCCGCGACGTGCACCATGCGCGTGCCGTCGGGGTTGCACC
>CAZDNN010000132.1:0-12852 GCA_964506385.1 uncultured Planctomycetota bacterium | reverse complement strand
GGCTATTCGAGCTGGCGCATCCGCCGCACCACCCACCCGGCGCTGACGAGCCCGAGGAACGTCAGGAACACCCACCAGCGGTTCCAGACCTCCTTCTTCTCCGTCCAGGTGTTGGTCTTCGTCTTGATGACGATGCGGGACGGGATCTCGCGGGCCTCGTCGGGCTCGAAGTACTCGCCGCCGCTGCGTCGGGCCACCTTCTTGAGCAACTCGCGGTCGGGATCGGTCTCAGTCATCTCGATGGACGTGTCGCCGACGACGAAGGAGATCTGGTCGCGGCCAAGGTCGCTCCCCGCCGTCTGGGCGGAGGCGACCACCTTGTAGCGGCCGGCGACGTAGGTGGTGAACGTGGCGGAGAAGCCCTCGGCATCGGCGCCCGCGCCGGGGAGCCTGCCGAAGGTGGCCTGCCGCTCGATCACCTTGCCGTCGGGCGCGTAGATGACGCACGAGACCTTCGCGTCGCGCGCCGTGTTGCCCTCGGCGTCCACCGCCGTCACCGTCAGGCTCACCGGCTCGTTGAGCTCGTACTGGAGCTTGTCGGCAACGAGCTGCACGGCACGCTTCTCCTTCTCCTCCTGCTGCTCTGGCATGAGCCACTGGATGAGCTGCCGCCAGAAGATCGCCTGGAGGTCTTCCTTGATCTTACCTTCCGCCATCCCGAGTTTCCAGCGCCAAGTCGAATCGGTGCAGACGACGCACGCCTTGCCCCGGCCGAAGCGGTGTGCCACAACCACCGGCTGCGGCGGCCGGCTGAGCGTCTCCATCAGCACGGTGGCGCCGGGCTTGATGGTCCCGACGCCGACCAGACTGACCAGCTCGGGCGCCTTACTCCAGTCGTGCTTGACGCCCTGGAACGCCGGGTGTGCCTGCCCCTCCGGCGTCAGGCGCACCCGCAACTTCCTCTCCACGTAGGCTATGCGGCGGTGGAGCGCGCACGGCAGCACGCGGGCCAGCGGCGTGTCTGCGAAGCCCTTGGCTCCGAAGCTGTCTGGGCCCGCCAGCAGCATAACCGCCATCCCCTGCTCGACGAGGGTGGCGATGATGGAAAGCTGCTCGCGGGTAAAGAAGTCCCGCGGCACGTCGCCGATGATGATCGCCTTCAGCCGCTGGAGCTGCGCGGGCGTCATCGTGGCAATCTGCCGTGCCTCCGCAGGCCTCGTGCCCTGGATGATCGTCTGGTCGGGAGCCAGGCGCACGAGCGACGTGTGCTCGATGTTCTTGTAGGCCGAGAGCACGCGGCTGAGGAACTTGAATTCCCAGCGGGGCCGCGCCTCGACGTAGAGCACCCGCGCCACGGGGTCGGCCACGAAGATGGGCACAGGCTTCTCGTTGTTCGCCTTGTTCCCCTCGGCAGGGTCCGGCGGGATGCGGACGGCGAAGACGTACTGGCCCGGGGCGGGCGGCGCGATCTGCATCGTCACGCCGCGCTCCGGGCGGTCGGGGCTGAGCGCCACGGACGCGCGGCGCACGACCTCATCGTCGAGCAGCAGCTCGACGGGCACGGTGCGGGCCTCGAAGCCCTTCATGGCCACGGTGACGGTGATGTCGGTCGTGTGGCCGACGACGACGCGCTTGTCGTGCGCGACGTTGACGATGGCCAGGTCCTTCTCCTTCTCCTTGACCTCTTTGGGCTTGGCGCGGCCGAAGCCGACGGTGAAGACGGGCGCTTCGAGGTCGCGGGCCGCGTCTTCGGGGTTGACGCCCGTGTTGTCGCGGCCGTCGGAGAGGAGGATGGCGGCGGCGAGGTCCTCGCCCTTGAACTCGTCGCGGAGCTGGGCGATGGCCAGCCCGATGCTCGTGCCAGTGCCCGTCGCCTTGTCGAGGTCGCCGAGCTTGTCGGCCTTGAGCCGCGACAGGCCGGTGGAGAACTCGAAGACGCTCAGGCGGCTCTTCTCGCTCAGCTCCGCGACGATGCCCGAGCGGTCGAGCGCCGTGAGCGCCTGCCTGAGCCGCGTGTCGCTTCGGCCCACGTCCACGCTGCTCATGCTGCCCGAGGTATCGACGAGGATGGCGACGTGGGGCTTGACCTCCTCGCTCTTTTTCAGGATCACGCTCGGCTGGAGCAGGAGGTAGACGATCATGGCGAAGGCGCCGAGCCGCAGCAGGATGATGAGGACGCTGCCGACGCCGATGGGCCACAGCTCGCGCCACACCAGAGCGAACGACGCGGCCAGCACGGTGACCACGCCGACCACCGCCAGCCACGTGCCCGTCGGCCCCCAGGGATAGTCCAACGCCCAGTGCATGCGGCTATCTCTTCTCGTGCTCGTCCTCGCCGTCGTCCTCGTCCTCGATCTTCCTTCTGTCCGCGGCTTGCAGGCGTGGCGTCCACTCGTCGTCCTTCAGCAGATCCCAGCCGGCCCAGCCGACGAGGAAGTCGCCGAGCTCGGCGGGATTGATCTCCAGCCGCAGCGACACCAACAGCGTGGCGGCGACGCCCGTCCAGAAGCGTTCGGCCACCCGCCCCCGCGGCCCCGGCGCCCGCTCGTCGTAGGTCCGCCGGGTGAGCATGAAGAAGCGGGTGTGGACGGTCGTCCCGCCGATTTCCTCGTGGTTGGCGTACAGCGGGCAGCCGGAGGCGAGGCTCGCCTCCAGGCCCGCGGGACGGTAGCGGCCGCGCCAGCCCATGCGCACCGGCTCGGTGACGCCGTCGCCCAGCACGAGGAAGTCCGTGGCCTTCGCCCGCACATAGAGCCGCGGCAGCAGCCAGTACCGCGGGCCAGGCCCACCGCCGCCCACACCCCGCCGCGCCGCAGGATTCCAGACCCGCGGGAACAGCACGGGGGCGAGCGGCCACCCCACCCCCGCCTCCGCCTCGATGCAGTCCCCCAGGTCACGCCCACGCCGCGACAGATACCTGCCTGCGGGCGTCGCGCAGCCCACGGCGACCGCGCACACCAACGGCAGCGCGGTCACCCACGCTCGCGGCCAGCCGCTCATGCGCGTGTGCCTCCTATGGCCCGATGGCGAAGACCCACTTGTCGTCGGCCAGCGGGTCGATCAGGAAGAAGCCGGCAATCCAGTCGCCCAGCTCCAGTGGATTGAGGCCGAAGCGAGCGGCGAGGCCCATGGTGAACGAGAGCCCGATCCAGCACTTCTCGTTGAACTCCCTGCCAAGCTTCCGCTCCTCGCCCTCGGGGTACCAGCGCTTGGTGATCATGGGGCCCCAGGTCTCGACCTCGAGCTGGAACTTCTCGTCGGCGTAGACCTCTTCGACGCAGCGGACGAACGGGATGCCCCACTGCTCCTCGGTGGAGATGCCGGCCGGGCCGCTATAGCGTCCGCGCCAGCCGAGGGTCGTGTTCCGACTGCACCCCGCGCCCATCACCAGGAAGTCGGTGAGCTTGGCGCGGACATAGGGCACCGGCAAGCCGATGCCGGCCCCCACGTCCCAGATGTCCGCGAAGTCCTCCGCGCGCCCCGCGATGTACCTGTCGGGCGCGCAGCCCAACAGCCCCACGCACAGCAGCGCCACCCCCACCCCTGCCAGCAGTCTTCCATGCCTGTCCATGGCGTCCTCCTAACGCTGTGCAGCGGCCTACGCGCTCACTGCACGATCCCGGGTTGCCGTTGCCGCAGCACCTCGAACAGCGGCACCTTGGCGCCCTCGGGCCGCTTGGCCCGACTGATGAGATTCCCAAACAGCGACTCGACGATGAACACGACGAGCGCGAGCTTGAAGAGCAGAGGCCACCACTTCTCGCCCTCCCGCGTCTTCTTCACCTCCTCCACGACGCTGCGCTTCGGCCCCTCGACGAACGTCACGAGCCCTGTCGGCGCCGCCTTCGCGATGGCCTCCTGCGAGGCCATGTCCAGCACCGACTCCGCCACATCCAGGTTCACGCCGAAGCCGCCGCTGTGGCTGAACGCGGGGTCGGCCTGCACCTGATACATGCCGGGTTCGTCTGTGGCTGTAAAGGTGGCCTCGGCGTAGCCCCCCTTGACCTGGGGCCGCAGGACGGTCCGCCGCCCGCTGGGGTCGGTCACCGCGATCACCTGGCGGTACTCCGCCGAAAGGGCCTGGAAGGTGACCTTGTCGCGGAGGCGGAACGCCTCGGCCTCGGTCTGCTGGTTCGACAGGTAGTAGACGACCTGGTGGACCCATGGCAGGAAGGCGCGGCGCAGGGGGAAGTTGCTCCACGCCAGGTCGCACGTGCTGGTGAACAGGAGGACCTTGCCCTTGCCGAACTGGCCCTCGACGAGGGCCGCCTGGCCGTTCGCGAAGTCCATCAGGACATTCGCCCCCTTCTTCAGTGTGCCGCGGTCGGAGCCCCAGCACACGAAGAAGCGGGCGCTGCGCAGGTCGAGGTCGTTCTTGAAGAGCGGGTGGTCGCCGCGCTGGCCGGCGAAGGCAAAAGACCGCTTCTTGCTCGGGTCGCCGTAGGGCTGGGTGAGGTGGACGGGGAGGAAGCTCCACTGGTTGTAGTTCTCGGGCGAGACTCGGTCGCCGAGGAACACCCAGACGCTGCCGCCTTCGCGAAGGAAGTTCTCGAGCTTGAGCAGGCTGTCGCCGCCCAGTGCTCCGGCGTTGCAGAGGATCACGCTGCGCAGCCCACCGAGGTCCGCGGCGGGCAGCTCGGCGGGCGTGATGACCCGCACGCTGAAGACCGACGGCCCCTCGTCGCCGTAGGCCCCGCCCGGATTGAGCGCCATGCGGACGAAGAAGCTCTCGGACAGGTGGGGCACCGTCGAGGGATCGCCGTCCACGATGAGCACCTCGCTCCGCTCGCCCACGTCCACGGTGAAGCAGTAGCGGTCGTCTATGCTCAGGCTGTCCTCCTGGAGGCTCAGCTCGCAGCGGAACGTACCGGAGTCCCCGAACCGCGCGACCATGGGCACCGAGGTGGGCTGGCCGGGGCGCACGGCGAAGGTCTCCTGCGCCACGTTTCGCCCGTTGATGCTCAGGGTGACGATATTGCCTGGCGAGCCCGCGCCGGAGGCCCGCACCATGGCGGTTACCGTGGCCTCGCCCGTGCCCGAGGCCGACACGTCGGCCGACTCGATGTAGGCGTTCGGCGAGCCCTTCCGGCCGAAGCTGGTGACGAAGATCCTCGCATCTGTCGCGACGTTCTTGAGGAAGCCGCTCTCGAGCACGGGCTCCCAGGCGAGAGCCTGGAGGTCGGTGAGGATGTGGATCTCCTTGCGGCGCCGCTGCTCGGCGTCCTCGAGGGCCTTGGCGGCCTCGGCATCCACCTCGGTCGTCGGCTTGGCCTGGGCGGCGGCCGTGCCGGCTTTGTTGGCGAGGCGGAGTGCCTCGCGGAGCGCGGGGTCGGCGTTGCTGCCGACGACGGAGAGTTCGGCCGCACGCAGCGCCGTCTTCACCCGCTCGAGGTCAGTCGTGAAGTCGCCGATGTAGGACTCGGCCGTCTCGTTCATCAGCAGCACAGCCACCTCGTCCCCTGGCTTCAGTGTGTCGAGCAGGCCCATGGCGGCGTCCTTGGCCTGCTCGAAGCGGCTGCGGCCCCGGTCGCGGTAGCCCATCGAGTAGGAGTTGTCGAGCACGAGCACCATCGAGACGGGCGCGTCGGGCAGGACGTTCGTCTCCTCGCTCTGGCGGGACGGCTGGGCCATGCCCAGCGAGATCAGGGCGATGAGGAGCATCCGCATGACCATGAGCAGCAGGTTCTTGAGGCGGGTGCGCCGGGTAGCCTTCTTCTGGACCATCTTGAGGAAGCGGATGGACGGGAAGTCGATCTGCCGGGCGCGCGGGCTCTGGAGCATGTGGATGATCACTGGCACGCTCATCGCGGCCAGGCCGCCCAGGAAAGCTGTCGCGCCCCAATGCCACATCGCGCTATCTCACCTTCTCGCGCCGGGTCAGGTACGCGCTCAGGAACGTGTCGTGCGGGGTGCGTGTGTTGATGGTCACGTAGTCGATGTTGCTCTCGAAGCAGGCCCGCTTGTACTGGTTGATGAAGGCTTCGAGCTCGGCGGCGTAGTCGTCGCGCAGGTCTCTGGGGCTGACGCGGACGCGCTCGCCGGATTCCATGTCGCGGAAGGTGGCGACCTTCTCGAAGGGGAAGTTGAGCTCGTGGTCGTCGAGGACGTGGAGGACGATGACGTCGTGGCGCTTCTGTCGGAAGTGCGCGAGGCCCTTGATCACCGCCTCCGGCTCGTCCATCAGGTCGGAGATGATGATGATGAGGCCCCGCCGCTTGATCAGTTCGGCCATTCCGTGGAGGGCAAGCGAGGTATTCGTGCCCTTCTGGGGCATGGTGCCGGCCAGTGCGTCGAGCATGGCCCGCAAGTGGGTGAGGGAGGAGCGCGGCGGGAAGTACTGCTCGATGCGCTCGCCGAAGAGCACCATCCCGGCCATGTCCGCCTGCTTGATGACCACGTAGGCCAGGCCCGCGGCCAGGTGGCAGGCGTAGCTGTATTTCGTGATGCCGTCGGAGCCGTAGCGCATCGAGGCCGAGCAATCGACGAGGATATAGGTCTTGAGGTTGGTGGTCTCCTCGTAGCGCTTGATGTAGAAGCGCTCGCTGCGGCCGTAGACCCGCCAGTCGAGGTGCCGCAGGTCGTCGCCCTTGACGTACTGGCGGTGGTCGGCGAAATCGGTGCTCAGGCCCTTGAAGGGGCTGCGGTGCGCGCCGGTCATGGAGCCCTCGACCCGCGAGCGGCTGGTCAGCGTGAGGTGCTGGAGCCGCCGCAGGGTGTCGGGGTCGAGGAACCGCTGGGTGTCGCTCTGTGCGATTCTCATCGCTGCACCGTCAGGAATGCGACGGCCTCGCCGTCCACGAGCAGCACGCCGCCGGGGGTGATGGCCGCAACGGTGGCCGAGCCGACTGTCGAGCCTTCGGTCACCGTCACCCGCTTGTTCATGTCTTCGGCCGTCGCGACGATGGCCTTGCGCGGGGCCGTCGGTACAATACCACGAAGCTGCACCCGATCGCCAGCGCTGGTCGTCTGCTTGAGGAGTGTCCGCTCAAGCGCCTTGCTGTCGCCTTCGAGGGACGAGCAGGAGAGTCGGTACTTCTGCCGCGGCACCTTCGGCGCCCAGCGGAGCTTCCCGGTCTCGTAGGCGAATGGCTTGCCCCAGGGGTCCATCAGGTCCGCGGGCTTCAGAGCGCCGCCCCTGGCCAGCTCGTCGAGTGTCTCCGGGTACCAGACGTGCTTGACGTAGTACTGGCGTAGCGCCTGGTCGATGGCCTCCATCTGGAGCCGCGCGAGCCAGGCTCGCGCGATGGGCTTGAGCCTGCGGCCGAGGGGGCTGTCTCCCGCCCGCTCGGCGGCCTGGGCGAAGGCCGCACGGGCGGCTTCCCCATCCTTGACATCGCGACGCAGGACGATGCCCTGGAGGATCAGGGCGACGGGCGCCAGGGGGTCCCTGGCATGCGTGGCGGCGAAGGTGCCGTACACCTTCGCCGCCTCCGCAGCCTTCTTCTGGGTCAGCAACTGGCGGGCCTGGCTGTGGGCGGTGGCGAAGGGGTCGGCCTCACCGGCGCCCGCGGCTGCGGCGGTCGCCAGGGCCATCACCACCGCGATACCTGACCAGCCGCGTGTCCTGTGCTCCATGCAGCGTCCTGGTGGTTAGTTCTCTGACGCAACGGCAGAAGGCCACGGCGGGCATACTATGAAGAGGAAAAGGCCGCCTGCGGCGTTTCTCTCTTCATAGCCTGCCCATCCCCTTCCGCTCCGCGGTCGAAACACCCCCACAGAGCAAGAGGCGGGCTCCCCCCTTACTGGCAGGAACCCGTTGGCTCGGCTTCCTGCCAGTAAGGTATGCCCGCCGCGACCTTTTGCCCAGCCGTGGTCCAGGCAGCCGGCGCCGGACCGAGTCAGTGCGAGACGGCGTACATGACGATGTTGACGCCGAGCTTGATGGCATCGCGCGACTCGTAGCCTATCCCGTACGGATGCGGCTTGAGTTCCCAGCCGCAGCCCAGGTCGAGGGGGCTGTAGACCACGGCCAGAGAGCCGTTGACCGTGATGCCCTCGAGGGCCGGGGCGCCCGGGTTGCTCAGCTTCCGCTGCACCACCGCAGCCTGCGTGTGGTTCACCGACCCGATCTTGTGATGGATGCTGTATAGCGGGTGGCCCGTCGGGATCCGCTGGAGCTTCAGCCCAGGGAGCACCCTGCCCATCTCGCGGCGGAACGCGGCGTCGAACTGCTTGCGGCCGCAGCAGGAGTCGGCCATCAGGAAGCCGCCGGCACGCAGGTAGGCCCGCAGGGCCGCCACCTCGCCGTCGCTGAGGTGGAAATCGTCGTGCCCGGTCATGTAGATGAACGGGAAGGTGGTGAGCTCCTTGCTGTCGAGCTTGAGGGGCTGTGTGGCGAAGCTGACCTTGAGCGAGGTGGTGCCGCTGACCTGGTCGAGCAGGGTGCTCAGGCCGGCGGGATCGGGGTTCCACTGCCCGCCGTGCATGACCTGGCCGATGCGGAACTTGTCGGCCCGCGCCCGCTCGGCGTCGGTGTAGACGCGGCTCTCGGCGAGCGACGTGCCCATGGCCTTCGTCGCCGTCGCGTAGGCGATCATGTTCGCGCCGAGCTTCAGCGCATACTCGCTCTGCACGGCCCGCGCGTTCTTGTGCTGGTGCATGTCCCAGCCGCAGCTCAGGTCGATGGGCGAGAAGACCACGGCCGTGCGGCAGCCGATGTCGATGCCCTCGAGCGGCGGCGGGGACATCCCCGCGATCCCTGTGGACGGCGTGTAGGCGACCAGCGGGACGTCGTAGTAGCAGCGGTAGAGCGGATGGTCGGGCGGCAGCTTGCGCAGGGGACGCTCTGGGAACATCTTGGCGAGCTCCTTGCGCGCGGAATCGACGAACGCCTTGCGGCCGCAGCACGCGTCGAAGTACATGAACCCGCCCTTGAGCAGGTACTCCCGCAGCCGCGCCCGCTCGCCGGAGGAGAAGCTGAACGCGTTGTGCCCCGTGCGGTAGAGCATGGGGAGCCGCTCAGCGTTGAGGTTGATCTCGCTGAGAGGCTTCTCCTCGTAGGAGAAGTTGATCTTCAGCTTCTGCTGCATCCAGACGAGGAGGTTGTTGATGTCGTTCTGGTCGGTCGCCCAGTCGGCGAGCTCGCCGGTCTTGATCTTGACGACCACGGCCGGCGGGGTGGGCGGCTTCTTCTTCTCGGTGCGCCGCATCGGGGTGGCCGGCAGCGGCAGCGGCGGCACGCCCTCAGCGCCCGACCGCTGCGCCGGCTTCGGGGGCGGCGGCGGCCCGCAGGTGCCGCCATCTCTCACACCGGCGGCCTCGGCCACCATCCCGGCCAGGACGACGACCGAGAGCGCCATCCTCACACAACGCCTTCCACGCATGTCCGTCCTCCTTCCGCGGGGCGACGGGCGCTCCATTCGCCCACAGGCCCCATTATAAGAGTAGTGCACGGAACTTCCAGTGCCTTCCACACCATTTGCGATGAAAACGTGGCGTCTCCTGTTCCCCCCCGTCAGTGCAAGACGGCGTAGACCACGACGTTGACCCCCAGCCGAATGGCATCGCGCCAGGCGTAGCCGACGCCGTAGGGATGGGGCTTGAGCTCCCAGCCGCACCCGAGGTCGAGCGGGCTGTAGACCACGGCGAGCTGCCCGTCCACCGTGATGCCTTCCAGGCTCGGCGCGCCCAGCGGCTTGGCGCCGAGCCGCGCCACGGCCGCCTTGGTCAGGCCGACTGTCCGGATGCGGTGGTGGATCGAGTAGAGCCTGTGCCGCGGAGAGAGCCGCGCCAGCCTGTGGCCGGGCAGCACGCGGGCCATCTCCCGACGGAACGCCGCGTCGAAGGCCGCACGCCCGCAGCAGGCATCGGCCAGCAGGAAGCCGCCCGCCTCGAGGTAGGCACGCAGCGCCGCTGCCTCGCCGTCGCTCAGGCGGAAGTCGCCGTGACCCGTCATATAGAGGAACGGGAAGCGGGTCAGCTCAGGGCTGTCGAGGCGCAGTGCCTCGGTGGCGAAGCTGACCTTGAGCGAGGTGCTGGTGCGGACCGTGTCGAGCAGGTTCGCCAGGCCGGCGGGATCGGGGTTCCACTGGCCGTCGTGGATAACGTGGCCGATGCGGAACTTGTCGGCGAGCCCCGGCTCCGGGTCCACGTACTCCCGGCTCTCCGCCAGCGAGGCGCCCATCGATCGGGTTGCCACGGCATAGGCCACGAGGTTGGCCCCCAGCTTGAGCGCGTCCTCGCACCGCACGCCCCGCCCGTCCTTGTGCTCGTGGAGCGCCCAGCCGCAGCTCAGGTCCACGGGCGAGAAGACCACCCCCGCGCGGCAGCCGATCTCGATGCCCTCCAGCGGCGGTGGCGCCACGCCCTCGATGCCCGTCGCGGGCGTGTAGGCCACCTCGGCGATGTCGTAGCAGGCGTGGTAGAGCGGGTGGTCGGCGGGCAGCTTCCGCAGCGGCCGATCGGGGAAGATGGCCGCCATCTCCCGCCGAACGGAATCGGCGAAGGCCTGCCGTCCACAGCAGGCGTCGAAGACGAGGAGCCCGCCGCCCAGGACATAGGACCGCAGCCGCTGCCGCTCGGCATCGGTGAAGTGGAAGGCATTGTGCCCCGTGCGGTAGAGCACGGGCAGGCGCTCGGCGTCGAGCTGGACGTCTGCGAGGGCCTTCTCCTGGTAGCCGAAGGCCACGTCGAGGCGCTGCCCCATCCAGGCCAGCAGATTGCGGATGTCGTCGGGGTCGGTGGCCCAGTCAGCGGGGTCGGTGGCCGTGAGCTTGACGATGACGGCAGGCGGCTCGGGCGAAGGCTTGGCCTCCGTGCGCCGCGACGGGGTGGCGGGCAGTGGCAGCGGCGGCGCCTCGTCGGCGTCGGGCCGCTGGACGGGCCCGGCCGCCTCGGCCGGCGCGCAGACCCCGCCATCAACGACGCCCGACCGCGAAGCCCATCGCTGCCCCTCCGTCAGCACGCGGCTGGCGGCCCCCGCATCTACCCGCACCCTCCCACGCGTCACGGCCACGGCCAGCGCGCGCACGGCCTTGCCCGAGCCACCCGGTCCATCGACAGACCACAACTCCACCGTGAACGCCGTCCCCAGCGCCGTCACCGACGCCAATGCAGTCTCCACGCGGAAGGCCCCTCGGCCCTCCGCCACCTCGAACCGCCCGCGCCCGTCCACCAGCTCCACTACCTGCCGCGCCTCTCCATTCGGATCGTGCAGCACCATCTCGCTCGACGCCGCCAACTCGACCCGCGAGCCGTCAGCCAGGCGGATCGCCGCAGGGCCTGTCGCCGGGACGACGAGACGAGCATGCCGCGGCAGCCGCTCCCGGGCAACGCCGTCCACCTCGACCTGCCCGCTCAGCACCACCGCGTGTGCCCTCCCGCTACGTCCCGTAACCACGGGGTAGAGCAGGGCCGCGCCAAGCGCGAGGACCAGCACGGCCGCGGCGGCGACCCACGGCACTCGCAGCCTGCGTCGCTTCCTGGACGTGGGGCGTGGCTTGTCGCGCTCGAAGAGCGCGGCCACCTCAGCCTCCCGCCGCCGCTCGCCGAAGTGGTCGGCCAGGAAGGCGTCAATGCGGCAGGCGTCGGCGAAGTGGCGGGCCGCGGCGGGGCTGCGACGCAGTGTCTCCTCGAGCTCCGCCAGCTCCTCGGCGGTGGCGTCTTCGTCGAGATACATCTGAATGAGCTCGCGCGTGCGGTTCATCGGACGCCTCGCTCGCCCAGCGCCATGCGGCGCCGAATGCAGTCCTGGAGCCTCATCCGCGTCCTGGCCAGCGCCTTATAGACGGCATCGCGGGTGGCCTCGATGCGGTTAGCGATCTCGCGCGGCGTGAGCTTGAGCTGGTAGCGGTAGGACAGCAGGCGCCGCGCCTTCTTCGGCAGTTCCTCGAGGCAGGCCCGCAGGGCGTCGAGCCTGGGGCTGGCCTCGGCCTCGCTCTCGTCGAAGGCCGAGCGGATCGCGTCGATCGTCTGCGGCGCGAACGGCACGGGCGCGCGGGACGATCGCTCCCACATCTGCTTGATCTTGTTGGCGGCGATCCCCCGCGCCCAGGCGCCGAAGGACCGCTCGGGGTCGAACCGCTCGAAGTCACGCCACGCGATGAGCGCCACCTCCTGGAACACATCGTCCCGCACATTCGGGTCCCGCACCAGCGACCCGATGAACGCGCGCAGATCCCCCTGGTGCTTGAGGAACAGCCGCAGGAACTTCTCCTGACGGTCCATCGGCATCCCCTGTCCGTCTCTCTTTCCGACGCGCGCGGCAGGATTGGACAGCCAATCGCCCACGAATATCCGCGCCACGCCTATCCATCGGCCTGCCAATACGTTACCGAATCGACACGCGCAGTCAATCGACCCATCGTCCATCCGTCTCCTCCTTCCCCTCGTGGCGACGCTTCTGGTATACTGCCGCGCGTCCCACACAAGGGAGCACACAGCCATGGCGCAATGGCGGCGAGCGGGGCCGGTGGCCTGGCGTGCGGCGGTGGTGGTCGCGGCGTTCGCGCTGGGGGTGGCGGCGGCGCGGTGGCTGGGCGGGTGCGATGCCTGCCACCGCCGGCCGGCCAGCACGGGGGCGCCCGGGACGGCGTCGCGGGCGGTCGTCCAGCAGGTGGTCGGGACGCAGGAGGGGGAGCGGCACCTGGAGGTCCGCGTCCTGTCGGGCGAGCACGCGGGGAAGACAGTCGCGGCGACGCAGATCGTGCGCCATCGGCGCGGGCGCGGGCTGCTGCGGCGCGGGGAGCGGTGCCTCGTCTTCGTCGAGCAGGCTGGCGACAGGCTCTCCGCGACGGTGTCGGCGCGGGAGCGGGACGGCTTTCTCATCGGGCTCGCGGCGGCAGTAGCGGCCCTGCTCGCGGTGACGGCGGGGCGGAAGGGCCTGGCGACGGTCGGGGGCGTCGCCTGGGCGGTGGCGCTGCTGGCCGGCGTGCTGGTGCCCGCGGTGCGGGGCGGCGCGCGAGGGGCGGCGCT
>CAZDNN010000131.1:0-12855 GCA_964506385.1 uncultured Planctomycetota bacterium | reverse complement strand
CCGAAGCCGGCGTGGGGCACGGTGCCGTAGCGGCGCAGGTCGAGATACCACCAGTAGTCCGTCGGGTCGAGGCCGCATTCGGCCATCCGCCGCTCGAGGACGTCGCGGCGCTCCTCGCGCTGGCTGCCGCCGATGATCTCGCCAGTCTTGGCGACCAGGACGTCCATCGCCGCGACGGTCCGTTCGTCGTCGTTGAGGCGCATGTAGAATGCCTTGATGTCCTTGGGGTAGTCGGTGACGATGACGGGGCGGCCGATGTGGGTCTCGGTGAGGTAGCGCTCGTGCTCGCTCTGGAGGTCGCAGCCCCAGGTGACGGGGAAGTCGAAGGTGTGGCCGCTTCTGGTGAGGATGTCGATTGCCTCGGTGTAGGTGATGCGCTCGAAGGGGCTGGCGACGATGTGCTCGAGGGTCTCGATGACGGTCTTGTCCACCCACTGGTTGAAGAAGGCCATGTCGTCAGGGCAGCGTTCGAGTGCGGCGGCGAGGAGGTGCTTGACGCATGCCTCGGCGAGGTCGGCGTCGCCTTCGAGGTCGCAGAATGCCATCTCGGGCTCGATCATCCAGAACTCGGAGAGGTGGCGGGAGGTATTGGAGTTCTCGGCCCTGAAGGTGGGGCCGAAGGTGTAGACGTTGGTGAGTGCGCAGGCGTAGGTCTCGGCCGAGAGCTGGCCGCTGACGGTCAGCGCGGTGCGGCGGCCGAAGAAGTCGTGGCTGAAGTCGATGTCGCCGTCGGGCGTGCGGGGCAGGTCGCGGGGGTCGAGGGTGGTGACGAGGAACATCTCGCCGGCGCCCTCGCAGTCGCTGGAGGTGATGATGGGCGAGTGGAGGTAGAGGAAGCCGCGGGACTGGAAGAACTCGTGGGTGGCCGCGGCCAGGCAGTTGCGGACCCGCGCCACGGCGCCGAAGGTGTTGGACCTCGGCCGCAGGTGGGCGACCTCGCGGAGGTACTCGAAGCTGTGTCGCTTCTTCTGGAGGGGGTAGCTCTCGGGCTCCTCCACCCAGCCGACGACCTCGATCGTCTTCGCAAGCACCTCGACGGCCTGTCCCTTCCCCGGCGACTCCCGCAGCTCGCCCTCGACGCGCACGGCGCAGCCGGTCACCAGGTGGAGCACCTCGCTCTCGTAGTTCGGCAGCGAGCCCTCGGCGATGACCTGGATGCCGTCCAGACACGAGCCGTCGTTGACGTTGAGGAACGAAAAGCCGCCCTTGGAGTCACGGCGCGAGCGGACCCATCCGTGGACGGTGACCGCGGCGCCGAAATCGCGGCGAGAGAGCAGGTGCTTGACCCGTCGATCGCTGCTCAGCACTTTCATCGTGAGCGCTCCGAGTTGCCTGTCTCAGATTGTTCCTGTACCACAAACGTGCAAGAGCTTTCTTTTCGCGAAGAAAGCGTCGGGCCAGGCATACCAAACCCAACCCCCGGTTGGGTTTGCAGCGGGCGCGGGAAGTCACGTTCCCGCGGCGCGCTCCTCGATCGGTGACGAACCCCCGAACCCAGAAGGTAACATGTCTGGCCCGGCGTTTTCTTCGCGTCTGGTTGCGGCCGAAGGCAGCGTTGCCCGAATGCTAGCGCGGCGAGCAGAGTCGGTCAAGGCGCTGCGCGCATTCGCAGGAGTGGGCGGGCGGCGCGGCCGAGCACACGATTGCCTTGCACCAGCGCGGCGGGCGATGTAGACTGGACGGTAGGGAGGGTCGTCGAGGCGAGAGCGATGAGGATGCGACTGGGCACGTGTGTGATGGTGGCGGCACTCGCGGCAGCCGCGGTGGTCGGCTGCGGGCAGGCCCAGCGCGCCGAAGTCCCCTCGAGCGACACCTCCCACCCGACGACGCACGCGGGCCAGCAGGAAGGACCCCGAGCCGTGGACAAGGCCGTGAAGACCGACGAGGAGTGGCGGAAGGCCCTGACGCCCGAGCAGTACCGCGTCGCCCGACAGGCGGGCACCGAGCGGCCCTTCAGCGGCAAGTACTGGGACCACAAGGCCAAGGGCACCTACCGCTGCGCGTGCTGCGGCGCCGAGCTCTTCCGCTCCGACGAGAAGTTCGACGCCGGCTGCGGCTGGCCGAGCTTCTGGCTCGCGGCGGCGGAGGACGCGGTGACGACCCGTCCCGACACCAGCCTCGAGATGACCCGCACCGAGGTCCGCTGTGCCCGCTGCGACGCCCACCTCGGCCACCTCTTCGACGACGGCCCGAAGCCCACCGGCCTGCGCTACTGCATCAACTCCGTCGTCCTGACCTTCGAGCCGGGGGCGAAGAGCCCGCACCAGAATGACCGGAGCAAGGCAGGCACGGGAGGGCGAAGCTCCCGCTGAGCCGTCCTCTTCTCCGAGACTGCGGCTCGGCTGGAGCCTCGCCCTCCCACTGAGAGCCATTGACCGAAGGAGAACGATATGGTGGTGCTGACAACGAGCCTGGGCGACATCACGGTGGAGCTTTTCGAGGACGACGCGCCAGGGACGGTGGCGAACATCCTCCAGTACGTGGACGAGGGCTTCTACGACGGCACGATCTTCCACCGTGTGATCCCGGGCTTCATGGTCCAGGGCGGCGGGCTGACGGCCGAGATGGCGAAGAAGGCGACCCGCGCCCCCATCGCCAACGAGGCGGACAACGGGCTGAAGAACCTCCGCGGCACCCTCGCCATGGCCCGCACGGCCGAGGTCCACAGCGCCACCGCGCAGTTCTTCATCAACCTCGCCGACAACCACTTCCTCGACCACGGCGGCCGCGACTTCGGCTACGCCGTCTTCGGCAAGGTCGCCGAGGGGATGGACGTGGTGGACGCCATTGCCGCGGTGAAGACTGGCACGGTGAGGGGCCACCAGGACGCGCCGCTCGAGCCCGTGGTCATCGAGGCCGCGCGGCGGCAGCCTAGTCCCTGAGCTGGCGGGTGAGGAAGCGGTCGAGGGCGTTGGCGAAGGCCTGCTTGTCCATCACGTCGTATGAGGGGGGGCCGCCGTCGATGTACCCTGCGGCGCGCATCCCCTTCATGAAGTTGCGCATCGAGAGGCGCTCGCCGACGTTGTCCTCGGTGTAGAGCTCGCCTCGGGGGTTGAGAGCGACGGCGCCTGCCTCGACGATGCGGGCCGCCAGCGGGATGTCGGCGGTGATGACGAGGTCGCCGGGCTCCACTGACTCGGCGATGTGGTCGTCGGCAGCGTTGAAGGCCCCGCCGACGGCGACGGACTCGACGAGCGGACTCCCGCCAGTGGGCAGGACGGCGTTGGCGACGAGGCGCACGGGGATCGCAAGGCGGTCCGAGGCGCGGAACACGATGTCCCGCACAGGGCGCGGACAGCCGTCAGCGTCGATCCAGATCGTCACCGGGAGAGTGCCCTATGGAAGCTGGATGCCGCCGGGTCCGCCGCCGTGTGGCCCGCGGCGGGGTCCGCCCTGGGGTCCGCCGGGGATGGTGCCTGGGGGCATGCCGGTGGGCACGACGATGCGGGAGGCCTGCTGGCGCTGGAGCTCGCGGATCTCCTCGACCATCTGCCCCACGGCGCGGCGGATGGCCTGGGGGAAGTGCTCGATGGCCTCGGCGAGGGTGTCGCCTGGGAGGCGGGCCTGGATGGGGATGGGGCCGGCCTCCGTGAGGATGGTCGTCTGGCCGATGAACAGGGGGCGACGGCTGGTGTCCACGCTGCCGTCGGTGTGCACGGGCGTGAGCCGCCGCACCGTGGCGATCTGGAGGTCGGTGAAGCTCTCCTCCCGCCACAGGTTCTCCGTATCGACCTCAATCTCGTCCAGGCCGCGCGCCTGCTCCCTGGGCGGCTGTGGCTTCTTCGGCCCCTGGGCACTCGGCCCCTTGGGGCTCGGCCCTTGGGCGCCGGGCACCCGGGGCATCTGACCGCCATGCTCCTGGCTCTTGTCCTGTCCATCTTGCTCGGGCATTCGGCACACATCCTTTCTGCGGGCATCGTCCGCATCGGTGGCTCGGGCGCGCGCAGTCCCTCATCACGGCACTACAGGATACCGAAATCAGCCGACGAGGGCAACTGCCATCGGGTGGCAGAGTCTAACCCCTGATGTTGGGGTTTCTTCTTCACTCGTCCTCGTCGTCGTCCTCGTCCTCGTTGTCGGTTGGGCTGCGCCATGGCCTGAGACGCCGACGCGGAGCGTGAGCAGAGCCGCCCCTTTTGTGGTTCCCAGTCTCATTGTTCGCGAGATCGGATCGAAAAGCGGAGAAGGCGGACGCCCGGGGCGCTTCGCGCTGTATCTACGGGTTGGTCGGGAGCTGAATCGACGACGAGGACGACGACGAGGACGATCCGGAATTCCGGGCCACGGTGCCCAAGATCCGGGGCCAGACTCCGGGTCGCACCCGCGCGGCGCCGCCGCTGCCTACTGTGGCTGGGCGGCGAGGGCGGCGAGGCGCTCGCGGGGCCTGGGGTCGTCGGGCAGGAGCTCGGCGGCCTGACGGTAGTGAGCGACGGCCTCTTCGCGCTGCCCCCTGGCAGCGAGGGCCTCTCCGAGCCAGAAATGGGCGCGGCCGTAGCCGGGGCCGATGGCGACGGCACGGCGGAGGCAGGCGATGGCCTGGCCGGAGTCGCCGAGCAGGTGGGCGGAGACGCCGACGTGGAAGCAGGACTCCGGGTCGTCGCCGAGCAGCTCGATGGCCTGGAGGGCGAGGCGGCGGGACTCCTCGAACTTCCCTGCCCAGCCCAGCACCTTGGCGAGGTTGCGGAGCGCGACGCCGCGTGCCTCGTCGTCGATGCGTGCCTCGACCTTCTCGGCGACCCTGGCGACGGACGCGTCGCTCCAGCCTGGCGAGAGCTCGAGCATGCCGTGCTCGGCCATGGCGTCGATGATGGCGAGGGCGAGGAGGCGGTGGGCGGAGACGGTGGGGTGGACGTGGTCGAGGAAGTGCTCCCTGCCGGGGATGCCGTGGGGCGCGCGCTCGTCGATCAGGCGGGCGAAGTCCACCAGCGCCACGCGCCGCTCGGCGGCCACCTCCGCCACGGTCCGGACGATCGGGGCCGTCGCGCGGAGGGGACAGACGTCCTCGTCGCGGGCGCGCGCGAATGCCTCCCTGGCCTCCGCGTAGCGGCCCTCTGCGAGGAGCTTCTGGCCGGCTCGGTAGTGGGCGTCTGCGTCGCGGTCGCCGGCACCCTCGCTCTTGAAGGGCGAGCAGTCCTTGAGGTTGGATGCCGGCGTGACGAAGAGGATGCGTGCGCCCGCGGCGCGGGCGATGTCGGCCATGCGGGCGAGGTTGAGGCGGAAGTGGGCGACGGCCTGACGGGACCACTCGTCGTCGCGGTGGTAGCGCTCTGGCCCGACAGTGTTGTCGAGCTCGGCCTCGACCTCGGCGGGGAGGATTGTACGGCGCGCGGCCGGCCGCGTGCGGACAGCGTCGAGCGCGCGCTTGAGGACGGTGCCCGTGCGTGTGCGGGTGATGGCGGCCGCTGCGCGGAGGAGCGGGCCGGGGGCTTCGAGCATCTTGCCGTAGGTGCGGCGCTCGAGGAACTCGTTGTGCCCGCAGTAGACGATGAACAGGTCGGGCTCGTGGCGGACCAGCTCCTCCATCAGGTGGGTGACGCGGTAGCTGGCGTAGCTGAGGCCCCCGCAGTTCACGACCTCCCACTTCCTCGCAGGGTCGGCGAGGGGCAGGAGCGCGCGGAGCCAGCCGCAGAAGGACACACCGTCGTCGAAGGGGCTGCCGTAGGTGGTCGAGCCGCCCATGGAGAAGATGCGGACCGTGGCGGGCGGCTTGCGGCGGGCGAACTCCTGGAGGTTGAAGAGCCGCCGCTTGTTGTTCGCCGTGCGCCAGACCTCACGCCCGTCGGGCGTCGTGTGCTCGACGAACAGCGGGACGTTGCCCGCGAAGCCGACGCAGGGGTCATCCTCGTAGAGCACGGGCCGGACGCCGCAGAGCGCCAGGATGAGCTCGAGGGCAAGGAAGAAGGCGACCGTCACCACGAGGCCCAGCAGGGCCTTCTGCCAGGGTGGGAGCCTGCGGCGTGGGGTGTCGGGGCTCATATCAGCATCCGGGTGGGTCGTCATTGGGGTCACGCGGCCCTGCCACTGATACCATGAGGGACGCCCAACGTTCAAGCCCCAGTGGAGCGCGATCCCGGACTACGGGGTGGCTTCCGGCCTCGGGGGGTGGCATGGCGGCGGCTGGGCTCGGATGGCGGGACTGGATCTATCAGCGGATTAGCGCAGATCCGCCCTCCGAACCCGCCGCATCCATCCACTGGGCAGGCGGCCTCCCCCCCCTTGCCCTGTGCCTTCTCGGCTCATGGGGGGAGCGGTTATTCGCGCTTTCGCGCGAAAGCGCGAACAGGCCTCCTCTCCGCCCGTTGGGCGAGCGGGCCGCCCGATTCCCCTCCACGCGCTCCCGACCGGCAATGACAGGGGGATGTCCCAGGTCCCCTGAGTCCCGTGAGGCCGCCGCTCAGTGCGGCTGCGGACGCCGGCACGCGTCGTCCTGGCCGCCCTGCGCGTTCTGCGGAGGGAATGCCCTCGCTCTGGGACAACGGGTGCGGCAGGCAAGCGGCGAGGACGCCGCCTTCGCCTTCGGCGCCTCGCGCGCTTCGGCTCAGTAAGACATGGCAGGAACAGGACACGATCGTGGCGCGTCGGGCCGCTGTCCCGGCCTCACGCGGCTCGAGATGAGGTTGCACTTGCGGCGCGGATGACCTTGGGGCACAATCGGCGGCGCATCGAGACGCCTGAAAGGAGCGCCGCCATGGGGATCAGCCTGGGGCTGGTGGGACTCGGCTCGTTCGGCTCGGCCTTCGCCGAGTTGTTCAAGAGCCATCCGCGGGTGGACCGCGTCGCGCTGTGCGACCGCGAGGCGGAGCGGATCGAGCGCTTCGCGGCGAAGCCGTCGTTCCGCGACAAGTTCCGCGAGACCGATGCCTACGGGTCGCTCGACGCTATCTGCGAGGCCGACCTCGATGCTCTCGTCATCATCACCCAGCCGTGGCTCCACGCGCCGCAGGCCGTGCGGGCCATGGAGGCGGGCAAGCACGTCTACAGCGCCGTGCCCGTGATGATGGTGCCCGACGGCGAGGAGATCCTCGGCTGGTGCGACCGCATCATCGAGACCTGCCGCCGCACGGGCCTGCGATACATGCTGGGCGAGACCACCTTCTACCGTCCCGAGGCGATGTACTGTCGGCGTCGGGCGGCCGAGGGCGCCTTCGGGCGGTTCGTCTACGCCGAGGGCGAGTACTTCCACGACCGCGACCTGCCGTCGTGCAGCCTGCGCGAGGTGCGGCGCAGCCGCCTGGCAAGCGCCGCCGGCCGCGAATGGCTCGAGGCCGAGCGCGGCTACCGCGAGCGCGGCTTCGAGCCCGACGCGCCCATGCACTACCCGACCCACTCGACCTCAGGCCCCATCTCCACGATGCAAGCCCACGCTGTGAAGGTCTGTGCCTGGGCGACGCGGCGGCCGGCCGACGACGACGCTGCGCCGGGCGCCATCGGCAACGAGACGGCGCTCTTCGCAATGAGCAACGGCGCGACGATGCGCATCTGCGAGCACCGCGAGATCGGCCACACGGGCCAGGAGACCTTCCGCGTCTTCGGCACCGCCGGCTCCTACCGCGACGGCTGCTGGGTGGACAAGACGGGCCGCACGCCGCTCTCCGCCGAGGAGATGCGCGACCCGCTCCCCGCCGAGGTGGACGCGGCGTTCCGCGCGGCGATAGGGGAGGGCTGCCTCGGCGGTCACGGCGGCAGCCACGCCTACCTCGTCCACGAGTTCTGCGAGGCCGTCGCCGCCGATCGCCAGCCCGCGATCAACGCCTGGGAGGCCGTCCGCTACATGGCCCCTGGCGTCGTCGCCCACCAGTCCGCCCTCCGCGATGGCCAGCCCCTCGACGTGCCCGACTGGGGCGATGCGCCCTGATGAGAAGGCACGGCGGAGCGTCCTGCCCAGTGCGCTTGCCCTCGTCGGGCCATACCGCCGTAACGCACTTGTGCACGATCGGGGCTGGAACAGCCGAGTCGAAAGTCTCTGCCCCATGTCGAGGAAGCCGAGAGGGGATGGCCGCATGGAGCGCTCATCCCCTGCTGCGACGGCTGCAAAGCGGTGCATCCTGGGGGGCTTGGGGGCAAAGCTCCCAGGACGGAGCGGCTCCTCGTGGGAGCGCCGTCCACAGCAGATCGGGTAGAACCTATTCCTTCGAGTGCCCGCTCCTCTGCTCGTCGGAGGGGATGCCGAGGAGGTCGTGGACCTCGTCGAGCCACTGGTCGCGTTCGAGGAGGGCGAGGCGGCTTTCGAGATGGTCGCGCTCGATGCGGCGCTGGGCGATGCCGAAGAGCCAGCGGAACCACGCCCCACGCAGCGCGCCGCCGCCCCGTCCCCGCGTCCAGCGGCGCAGGAAGACGGTCAGCCGCCGCCAGCGATGGCGGACGAGGTCGTCGTCGAGCGCGAGGAGGAACTCGCAGGACCCCGGGTCGCCCTGCCGCCCGGCGCGCCCGGCGAGCTGGCGGTCAATGCGGCGCGCGTCGTGGCGCTCGGTGCCGAGGACGTGGAGGCCGCCGAGCTCGGCCACGCCCTCGCCGAGGACGATATCGGTGCCGCGGCCGGCCATGTTCGTGCAGATCGTCACCTGCCCTCGGCGCCCTGCCTGCGCCACGATGGCCGCCTCCTCGGCGTGATGGCGGGCGTTGAGCACGGCGTGCGGGATGCCGAGACGGTCGAGCTCGCCGCTCAGGCGCTCGCTCTTGTCCACGCTCCGCGTCCCGACGAGCACCGGCCGCCCTCCCTCGTGGAGCTCGCGGATGCGCGCCACCACGGCTGCGAGGCGGGCGCGAGCGGAGCGGAACACCCGGTCTGGCAGCACCTCGCGCCGCAGAGGCCGGTTTGTCGGCACTCGGACGACCCGCAGGCCGTAGACCCTGCGGAGCTCCCGCCGCGCGTCCCACGCCGTGCCCGTCATGCCGGCGAGGGTCTCGTATCGCTGGAAGTAGCGCTGGTAGGTCACCGTGGCGAGGGTGCGGGTCTCGCAGGTGACGGGGAGGCCCTCCTTGGCCTGGATGGCCTGGTGGAGGCCGAGCTGCCAGTTGCGGTCGGGCAGCATGCGGCCGGTGAACTCGTCGACGATGACGACCTCGCCCTCGACGACGAGGTACTCGCGGCCGCGGTGGAACAGGCGGTGGGCGCGGACCGCCTGCTCGACGAGCAGAGCCAGGGGCCGGTCCTCGGGGGGCGGGACGGTGAGCGCTGCGGCGAGCTCGCGCACCCGCTGGCGGCCCGTCGCCGTCAGCTCGACGGTCCGCTTCGCCGGGTCGAGCGTGAAATCCTTATCGGGCCGCATGCGGGGGCCGACGGCGTCGGCCCAGCCGATGGCCTCGGCGAGCGGGCTCGGCCGTCCCGACGCGTCGCTCAGGATCAGCGGCACGCGGGCCTCGTCGATCAGCACGCTGTCCACCTCGTCAACGATGCCGAAGGCGTGGCCCCGCTGGGCATATCCCGCCGTGTCCGCCAGCGAGCCCCGCTCGACGTCCCACCGCCGGAGCACGTCGCCCGCCGCCCGCGCGACCTGCCGCCGCCGTACCTGGTCGCGGAGGAAGTCGAAGCCCATCTCCTTGTTCGTCCCGTACGTGATGTCGCACGCATAGGCCCGGCGCCGCTCGCCATGGGGCATTCCCGCCGTGATGACGCCGACGGAGAAGCCGAGCCCCTCGTAGACCGGCCCCATCCAGTCGCGGTCGCGGCGGGCCAGATAATCGTTCACCGTCACGATGTGGACGCCCTTGCCGCCGATCGCGTGGAGCGCGGCCGGCATTGTGGCGACGAGGGTCTTCCCCTCGCCCGTCTGCATCTCGGCGACCTGCCCGCGATGGAGCACGATGGCGCCGGCCACCTGGACGTCGAAGGCCCGCATCCCCGTCCGCCGCCGCGCGCTCTCCCTCACGGCGGCGAAGACCTCGGGCAGCAGGCTGTCGAGCGATTCCCCCTGCCTGTGTCGCGCCCGCCAGTGCGTGGCCGAGTCCCGCAGCGCGTCGTCGCTCTTCGCCCGCATCGCCGGCTCCAGCGCGCGCACCTTTCCCACAAGGCGCCGATACCGCCACGGCACACGCCGCGCCTGCTCGCGGAGCTCCGCGCTGTCAGGCTCCAGGCTCATACCACGCATTCTGGCATGTTGCCGCCACCGCATCAATCCCGTCTGTGACGGCCTCGACCGCTTGACGAAGACCGAAGCTGCTGAACGCCGTGGGATTCGCCTTGCATGCGCCGCTGCCAGCCGGTAGAGTGGTGGCCTGCGATGTGCGCCCGCGTCGCGCCCCCTGGTTGTGCCGGAATCCCACGCTGTGGCCCCAGACCCCGACCACAAGCCGACGCCCGAGGACCGGGCTGGCCGCCTGAAGAGCCTGCGCAGGAAGCTCGCGAAGCTCAACCGCAAGCCCATGGCCGACTCGCCCCCTGCGGCGGCGCCCGTCGAGCGGCCCGCCACGCGACGCCCAGACACGATCCTCTACGCCCGCGACCTGCCCCGCGCCGAGCCGCGGCGGGTCAGCGAGGGCGGCGGCATCTCCATCCCACTCGGCCAGTGCGTGGACGGCCAGGAGACACCCAGCCCCATCGGCCCGCCCTTCTTCCTCATCGAGCGCTCGATGGCCGAGGCCCCCGAGGAGCCCGACGGCCACCGTCTCCCAGCCATGCTCGCCGCGGCACTCGACACCCTCGCCCAGCGCGCCGCCGAGGCGGGACAGGCCTGGCGCGTGGCGCCCGAGCAGGTCTGCTTCCTCGACCTCGAGACCACGGGGCTCGGCTGCTGCCCAGTGTTCCTCATCGGCACGCTCGTGTGCCGGGACGGGGACGTCGTGTGCCGCCAGTACCTGGCGCGCAACTACGCCGAGGAGCTGAGCATCGTGGCCGCCTTCGCCGAGCAGGTGCGGGACACAATGCTCTTCGTGACGTTCAACGGCAAGACCTTCGACGTCCCCTTCCTGCGGACCCGCGCCGCCGCGACGGGTGTGGCGCTGCCTGAGCCGCCCGGGCATTTTGACCTGCTGCACGAGGCGCGGCGGGCCTTCCGCGACGTGCTGCCGAACTGCAAGCTCAAGACCCTGGAGCACCGCGTCTGCCAGCGCCACCGTGGCGACGACATCCCGGGGAGCGACATTCCTGCGGCCTACCACGACTTCGTCCGCACGGGCGACGCCCGCCAGATCGCCCTCATCGTCAAGCACAACCAGTGGGACCTCGTCACCATGATCCACCTGATGGCACGGGTCCTCACTCCGCGCGGAGCCTGAGCGGAGACGCACTCGACCCCGACGCCGCTCCGTGCTATGATGACCCTTGGGTTCGCTGGAACATCCGCATTCTGGGTATCGCCGTGACGGCAGCCACTGCGAAGCTTCTCGGGCAGTTCTATACACCCACCGAGGTGGCAGAATCCCTCATCAGGTCGGTGGTGCGCAGCGGCTCGGATCGCATGCTCGATCCCTCGTGCGGCAACGGGCAGTTCCTGCGACTCCATCGCGGTGGCGTGGGGGTGGACATCTCGCCCGCCTCGTGCGCAGAGGCGAGAGCCCACGCGCCCGACGCGGAGGTCCACCAGGCCGACTTCTTCGAGTGGGCGGAGCATACGGGGGACCGGTTCGACTGCGTGGTGGGCAACCCGCCCTTCATCCGCTACCAGCGGTTCAACGGCCCGGCGCGCAAGCGTGCGCTGCGGTTGGCGCGTCGTGCGGGGGCCAACCTGTCCCGCCTGACCTCCTCGTGGGCGCCGTTCGTGGCCGTCTCATCGAGGCTCCTCGTTCCAGGCGGTCGCATGGCCTTTGTCGTTCCTGCCGAGATCGGCCACGCGCCCTACGCCGTGCCTCTGCTCGAAGCGCTCTGCTCCTCGTTTGGCCGCGTCAAGGTGATCGCGGTGCGGGAGAAGATCTTCGCCGACCTGTCCGAGGACGCCTGGCTGCTGATGGCCTCAGGCTACGGTGAGAGGGCCGACGCCATCGACTTGACTGTGTGGGAGGAGTTTCGCCCGTTCCGCCGGTGCCCGCGTCCCACGAAGCGCGTAACGCTGTCTGCCTGGCGCGCCCACGGCTGCCGGCTCCGCAAGTTCCTGCTCCCCGATGCCGTGCTCGACTACTACGGGGAGCTGTCGGCTTCGGAAGGCTGCTCGCGGCTCGGGGAGCTCGCCAAGGTGGGCATCGGCTACGTCACGGGAGCCAACGACTTCTTCCACCTGCGGCCCTCGCAGGCCGCTGCCTATGGGATCCCACGCGACTGCCTCGTGCCGGCCATTCGCAAGGGCGGGCAACTGCCCAACGGCGCCGTGAGGCCCGCCGACGTGGCCATGTGGCTCGCCGCTGACCACGCGATCCTTCTTCTGAATCTCAAGGGCAAGGGGGCTCTGCCGAAGGGGGTGCGCGCGTACCTCGACACGCCGGCTGGGCAGAAGGCCCGTCAGACCTACAAATGCCGCCACAGACACCCCTGGTATGCCGTGCCCGACGTCTCTGTCCCGGACGCCTTCATCAGCTACATGAGCGGCGAGAAGCCGACCATCGCCGAGAACCTGGCAGGCTGCGTGTGCACGAACTCCATCCACGCGGTCCATTTCCACATGGGCGCCTCGCGCCGTGCCGCCTTCGAGGCCTGGGGCCACCCGCTCAGCGACCTGAGCAAGGAACTCGAAGGGCATCCCCTGGGCGGAGGCATGCTCAAGCTCGAGCCCCGTGAGGTCTGCGCGGTGCTACTGCCTCTCGCCGTTGGCATCCGCGAGCAGGCCGACCTCGACCTCATTGACACGGGGATCCGCATCGCCCGACAGTGGAGGCACTATGGCAAGCTCCCTGCCACCGTATCTGCATCTTAGTGGCGCGCTTCGCGAGTTCGCTGGTAGCGACCTCTCCGCTGCTCTGGGTTACACACCGCGTCTGGATTGACAT
>CAZDNN010000130.1:0-12911 GCA_964506385.1 uncultured Planctomycetota bacterium | reverse complement strand
GGAAAAAGCGCACGCCAGCCAACCCTGCGGCCAGTCACACACGCTAAACACGTACGGAGCTTGGGAACCAGAGGAAGCCGAATCCCTCGTTGACACGCCGGGGCGGTTTTCCTTACAATAGGCCGCGCGAGGGATGTCCGGGGAGTGGACGGGAAGCTGACGGAGCGCCATGAGAGTCGAACTGTCCCGCGCGCAGGTGAATGGCGCGTGGAAGCGTGAGGTCGAGCGCCGCCTGGGGCGGAAGGTGGCCGAGTGCTATCAGTGCGGGAAGTGCTCGGCGGGCTGCCCGACGGCCTACGAGATGTACCACCCGGTCCACGCCATGGTCCGGCTGGTGCAGCTCGGCCGCAAGGACGAGGCGCTGCGGTCGCGCTCGCAGTGGGTCTGCGTGGCCTGCGAGGCGTGCTCGACACGGTGCCCGAAGGACGTGGATCCCGCGCGGCTGATGACCATCCTGCGGGAGATGGCTCAGGAGGAGGGCTGCGTCAACGCCAACGAGAGCGACATCTACGACTTCCACCAGTCGTTCCTCACGAGCCTGCGGATGTTTGGCCGCGTCTATGAGATGGGCCTGGTGGCGCACTACAAGCTCAAGAGCCCCATCAAGCGCGGCTTCCAGGACCTTGTGACCGGGCTCCAGATGATGCGGCGCGGCAAGCCCGGGCTCGTGCCCCACAGGATCCAGAATCTGCCCGCGATCCGCCGGATCTACGAGCGGACGAAGCTCCCGCGCCGGCGCTCCGACACCGACGATGGGGAATCCCACTGACCATGGAACTCGGCTACTATCCCGGCTGCGCGCTCAAGGCGCATGCGACGGCCCTCGAGTTCGGCGCATCCACCGAGGCGCTCTTCGAGGCGCTCGGCGTCGAGCTCAAGGAGGTGCCGGACTGGAACTGCTGCGGCGCGTCCGCCGGGCACATGACCAACACGGCGCTGACCCGCGCGCTGAACGTGCGGAACCTGGCACTCGCCGAGGCTGCGGGCCTCGAGGAGGTCCTGGCGCCCTGCCCGCTGTGCGCGAAGGAGCTCGCCCTCGCCCGCAAGGAGGTCACCGAGGACGAGGAGCTGCTCCGCTCCGCCGAGGACGCCTGCGAGATGTCCTACCAGGGCACCAGCCGGCCCATCTCGCTCATCGAGTTCCTCTGGCGGAATCTCGACCTCATCAAGGGCAAGCTCCAGGAGCCTCTGCCCGACGTGAAGGTGGCCTGCTACTACGGCTGCCTGCACACCCGGCCCCCCGAGCTGATGGGCTTCGACGACACCGAGCAGCCCATGACGATGGACCAGGTGTGCGAGGCCATCGGGCTGGCGCCGGTGGCGTGGAGCCACAAGACGGAGTGCTGCGGCGCGGGTTTCACGATGAGCAAGGCGTCGATCGTGAACCGGCTGACGGGCCGGATCCTGAGTGCGGCGGCGAACGCGGGGGCAGAGGCCGTGGTGGTCTCGTGCCCCATGTGCCACGCGAACCTGGATATGCGGCAGGCGGACGCGGCGAAGGACGCTGGCGTGGAGCTCCATCTGCCGATCCTCTATCTCTCGCAGGCCGTCGGCCTGGCCATTGGGATCGAGCCCGACGCCCTGTCCCTGGATACGCATTTCGTGGACACGACGGACCTCGTTGCCCGCCTGCGCGGCGGGGACGAGCAGTCGGCAGTCAGCCATCAGATCTCAGCTTCCAGCCCTCGCGAGGCCGTCGCTGAAAGCTGACCGCTGGCCGCTGCCCGCTACAGGAGCAATCATCCGTGTCGCGCATCGGTGTGTTCATTTGCCACTGCGGTGAGAATATCGGGAGCGTGGTGGACTGCCCGCGCGTGGCGGAGACCCTGCGCGAGCACCCCGGCGTGGCCTACGCGACGGACTACAAGTACATGTGCTCCGACCCCGGGCAGCGGCTGGTCAAGGAGGCCATCGCGGAGCATCGGCTCACGGGGGTGGTCGTCGCCGCCTGCTCGCCGCGGATGCACGAGCCGACCTTCCGCACCGCCTGCGCCGAGCAGGGCCTCAACCCCTATCTGTGCGAGATGGCGAACATCCGCGAGCATTGCTCCTGGGTGCACGAGGACAAGGCCGCAGCCACGACCAAGGCCATCGAGCTCGTCAGGATGATGGTCGAGAAGGTGAAGTACAACGCGGCCCTCCAGCCCATCCGCGTGCCCATCACCAAGCGCGCGCTGGTCATCGGCGGGGGGATCGCCGGCATCCAGGCCGCGCTCGACATCGCCAACGCCGGGCACCAGGTCGTCCTGGTCGAGCGCGAGCCGTCCATCGGCGGCCACATGCTCCAGCTCAGCGAGACTTTTCCCACCCTGGATTGTTCGCAGTGTATCCTCACCCCGAAGATGGTGGACGTGGCGCGCCACCCGAACATCACGCTCTACACCTGGAGCGAGGTGGAGAAGGTGGAGGGGTATATCGGGAACTTCGAGGTGACGATCCGCAAGAAGGCGCGGAGCGTGGACCTCGAGAAGTGCACGGGCTGCGGGGCCTGCATGCAGAAGTGCCCTTCGAGGAAGATCCCCAGCGAGTTCGAGCAGGGCCTCGTCATCCCCGACCCCGCCAACCCGAAGAAGAAGCTGGGCTACCGCACGGCCATCTACACCCCCTGCCCGCAGGCGGTGCCGAACAAGCCGGTGATCGACCGCGAGCGCTGCATCCACTTCACCAAGGGCAAGTGCGGGGTGTGCGCGAAGATCTGCCCGACGGGCGCGATCGACTTCGAGCAGGAGGACGAGCTGGTCGTCGAGCAGATCGGCGCCATCGTCGTCGCCACAGGCTACCAGGTGTGGAGCGTCGCGAAGGCGGCGGAGGACTACCCCTACCTCGGCTACGGCGAGTACGGCTACGGCGCCCACCCCGACATCATCGACGGCCTTCAGTTCGAGCGCCTGCTCAGCGCCTCCGGCCCGACGGGCGGCAAGATGATGCGCCCCTCCGACGGCCGCGAGCCTGAGACCGTCGTCTTCATCTCCTGCGTCGGCTCCCGCGACAACGAGAAGGGCTTCACCTACTGCTCGAAGATCTGCTGCATGTACCTGGCCAAGCACGCCATGCTCTACAAACACAAGGTCCACCACGGCCAGGCCTATAACTTCTACATGGACCTCCGGGCGGGCGGGAAGACCTACGACGAGTTTTCGCGGCGCACGATCGAGGAGGACGACTGCATCTACCTGCGGGGCCGCGTCTCGCGGATCTATCCGCGCGACGGCAAGCTTGTGGTGCAGGGCGCCGACACGCTGTCGAACGCGCAGGTGGAGGTCGAGGCGGACCTCGTGGTGCTGGCGACGGCGATGATCCCGCAGCCGGACGCCGAGGCACTGGCGCAGAAGCTGCGGATCGCCTACGATAAGGACAGCTTCTACAGCGAGGCGCACCCGAAGCTGCGCCCGGTGGAGAGCCAGACGGCTGGGGTGTACCTCTGCGGCGCGTGCCAGGGGCCGAAGGACATCCCGGAGGCGGTGGCGCAGGCCTCAGGCGCGGCGAGCAAGGTGAGCGCGCTCTTCAGCGCCGACGAGCTCGAGCGCGAGCCCGTCGTCGCCGAGGTCCACCGGGCGCCGCCGCCGGTCTGGTCGGTCTGCTTCGGATGTTTTTTCTGCGAGCGGATCTGCCCGTACGGGGCGATCGAGCGCGAGGAGATCAAGGCCCGCGACGGCAGCACGATCAAGACGGTCGCGAAGGTCAACGAGGGGCTGTGTGCCGGCTGCGGGCTCTGCGCCGCCGCCTGCCGCGCCAACGCCATCACCCTGCGCGGCTTCAACGACGAGCAGCTCTTCGCCGTGGTCAACGCCCTCGGCGAGGAGGAGGAGACGGAAGAGCGACAGGAGGCGCCGGCGAGCGCGCACTAGCGCGCGCTCCCGTGGGCCTGCTCCGCAGGGAGCCAACGCGGCGTCGAGCCGACGCACTCCAAAGGCCCCGGAGATGGAAGTGGGCCTGCCGTGCGGGGTCTTCTCTGGAGTGCGGTGGCTGGACACCGCTCTCACTTCCCGCGGAGCGGGCGAGCCAGAACCAGGCAGCAAAAGGCCAGCAGAACCGACTATGAGTAGCAACGACCAGGACTTCGAGCCGCGGATCGTCGCCTTCGTGTGCAACTGGTGCACGTACGCGGGCGCCGACCTGGCGGGCACGAGCCGGCTGAAGTATGCGTCGAACGTGCGGGTCATCCGCGTGCCGTGCAGCGGGCGGGTGGACCCGCTGTTCATCGTCAAGGCATTCGAGCGCGGGGCGGACGCCGTGCTGGTGAGCGGCTGCCACCCTGGCGACTGCCACTACGCCGAGGGCAACTACTACGCGCGGCGGCGCTTCGCCGTGCTGCGGGACCTCCTGCTGTTCCTGGGCATCGAGCCTGAGCGGGTGCAGTTCTCGTGGGTGTCGGCGGCGGAGGGTGCGAAGTGGGCGGATCTGATCGACAAGCTGACGGCGCAGGTCCGCGCCCTCGGGCCGTTCACGGGGTATCGCGACCTGATCGAGGCGTCGCAGGAGGCGTGCTGAGGACCGGCTGGACGCTCGTCGAGGGGACGTGATCGTGGAAGACCTGTTCGACGACACGCGGGACCGGTGGCAGCGCTCGTACCGCTACCCGCTGTACGCGCGGTTCCTCTGGGTCCTGGGGCTCGGCCTCGCAGTGGCGGCCGTGGTGTTCCGCTGGCGGCTGCGGGGGATCATCGAGAGCGACCCGCGGGTCGGGTGGCCCGTGGTAGCCGTGCTGGGCCTCGTCGTGCTGTGGACAGTGTGGAAGTCTGTTCAGGCGTGGAAGGTGAAGATCCTCGTGTCGCCGACGTCGATCAAGGCGTGGTATCTCGGACGCGGGCGCGAGCGGATCAGTTGGGACTCCATGGCCCAGATCAAGGGCAAGTGGCGGCTGCTGGGGCACTCGCTCACTCTCGTCGGCACCGATGGGGCCAAGGTGAGCTTCCGTTCCAGCCTCAGAGGCTACGACGAGGTGCTCGGCTTCATCCGCTCCAAGGCGCCGCAGCATATCGTCGCGCAGCTCGACGAGTTCCTCGAAGAGGACGAAGAGGAGGGCGAGGAGGAGCGCCGGGCGCAAGAGCCGGCCGAAGCCGCTGACGAGCCTGAAGAGCGAGACGGCGAGGAGCCCGCCGAGGAAAGCCCCAAGACCCCCGAGGAGAACAAGGACGGCGCCGCCTAGGCGACTCCCCCCATCGCGATGAGCACCCCCGAACAGGAATTGCGAGAGCGGGCGCGCGCCCTGCTCGAAGGCGGCGAGGTCGATGTCGTCATCGGCTACGGCGCGGGCAACGTACCCGAGAAGACCACCCCCGTCTTCATCACCGAGGCCGATGGCGTCGATCTGCTCGTCCTCAATCCCTTCTGCCGCAACGGCCTGGCGGCGTGGCTCACGCGCAAGGACCTCCGCGCGAGGTTCCCGCGAATGGCCATCGTGGCCAAGGAGCCCGACATCCGCGCCGCCATCGTCCTCATCCAGGAGAGCCAGGTGGACCCCGAGGCGGTCCGCCTCATCGGCGTCCGCATCGACCGCCCGGGCGACCCCGACTCCCCCGTTGCCGTCCTCCCCCAGGCCACCCTCGAGGAGCTCCAGAAGCACCTCCAGGACGACTTCGCCGCCCGCGACCTCACCGCCGAGCAGCTCGCCCTGGTCGAAGAGCTCGAAAAGCTCCCCCCCGCAGAGCGATGGGCCTTCTGGCGGAAGCAGTTCGACAAATGTCTCCGGTGCTACGCGTGCCGTCAGGCCTGCCCCATGTGTTACTGTGACCGCTGTATCGCCGAGATGAATCAGCCCCAGTGGGTGGAGACCTCCGCCCACCCTCTGGGCAACTTCTCGTGGAACATCACCCGCGCCTTCCACCTCGCCGGACGGTGTGTCAACTGCGGGGAGTGCGAGCGCGCGTGCCCCGTGGACATCCCGCTGATGGCGCTCAACCGCTTCCTCGCCCGCCAGGTCCACCGCCACTTCGGCGCCAGGGCCGGCTACGACATCGAGGAGTACCAGCCCTTCGCGTCGTGGAAGCCGGAGGATTCCGAGGACTTCATCCTGTGACGACCAAGATACTCCAGGCCGACAGGCTCTCCGCGCTGCTCGCCAAGGCGGCCCAGCAGCAGCGCCTCGTCGCGCCCGTCCGCGACGGCGAGATGATCGACTTCCGCGTCATCGACTCGCCCGACGCCATCGTCCCCCACACCGACTACGTCAACCCGCGGCAGAGCATCAAGCAGTTCTTCTTCCCCAGGTCCGAGCCCCTCATCGCCTTCGAGGCGGCCAAGGACGGCGTCGAGATCCGCGAGCCAGACACCGAGTTCCCCACCACCCTCGTCTTCGGCTGCCGGCCCTGCGACGCCGCCAGCCTGCCCATCATGGACGCGCTCTACGACTGGGACTACCGCGACGCCTTCTGGTTCCGCCGCCGCGAGGCCACCACCGTCGTCGCCATCGCGTGCACCCGCTGCGACGCAAGCTGCTTCTGCACCGCCGTCGGCGGCTCGCCCTGCGGCACCGACGGCGCCGACCTCCTCCTCACCCCGCTCGATGGCGGGACCTTCCTCGCCGAGGTGCTCACCGACAAGGGGCAGGCCCTCGCCGATCTCGACCCCGACGCCTTCACCCCCGGCAGCGGCGACAAGAACGCCGCATGCAAGGCTGCCCTCGACGCCCTGCCGCCAGCCCTCGACCTCGATACCATCACCGACTGGCTCCAGACCCACTTCGACGACGACCACTGGGCCCCGTGGAGCTACAAATGTTGGGGTTGCGGATGTTGCACTTTCCTCTGCCCGACATGTCACTGTTTTGACATCGTGGACGAGGGCGGCTACCGCAAGGGACAGCGGCGGAAGAACTGGGACGGCTGCCAGTTCCCCCAGTTCACCCTCCACGCCTCGGGTCACAACCCGCGACCCGACCAGGCCGCCCGCTGGCGGCAGCGGGTCCAGCACAAGTTCCGCATCTACGTCGAGAAATTCGGCCTCCGCTCCTGCGTCGGCTGTGGACGCTGCATCCGGAGCTGCCCCGTCAACATGAACATCCACGCCCAGCTCGCCGAGATCGCCGGCGAGCTGGCGACAACCAAACAGGAATAGACTCCGCTTCCTCTCCCTCCGGGAGAGGGGGGGGTGAGGGGTGAAGAGGACAACGCTGCCCCCATTCGCGACGCTGGAGCGTCGGCCATCGCCGTCCCGACGCCGGAGCATCGGGACGAGAGAGAAACAGAAGAGATCGAGGACGAGGACGACGACGAGGACGATTCCGAGCGGAGAACAATGAGCGCAACGACCACCGAGTCCGCTGCGACGGCCGAGAACATCTACCGCCCCATGCTGATGCGCGTGGCGGAGATCACCGACGAGGCGCCCGCCGTCCGCACCTTCCGCCTCGAATTCACCGACCCCGCCGAGGCCGAGGCATTCTCCTTCCAGACCGGCCAGTTCGGCGAGTACTCCGTCTTCGGCGCCGGCGAATCCACGTTCTGCATTGCCTCGCCGGCCACCCGCACCGGCTACATCGAGTGCACCTTCCGCGAGGCCGGCCGCGTCACCCGCGCCCTCGCCGCCTGCGAGGGCGGCGACATCGTCGGCTTCCGCGGCCCCTACGGCAACTACTTCCCCGTGGACGACTGGCACGGCAAGAAGATCGTCTTCATCGCCGGCGGCATCGCACTGCCCCCCGTCCGCAGCGTCATCTGGACCTGTCTCGACCAGCGCGACCGCTACGGCGACATCACCATCATCTACGGCGCACGCACCGTCGCCGACCTCGTCTACAAGCACGAGCTCGCCGAATGGGACGCCCGCCCCGATGTCCGCGTCATCCAGACCGTGGACCCCGGCGGCGAGACCCCCGACTGGAAGGGCGAGATCGGCTTCGTCCCCACCGTCGTCGAGGCCTCCGGCATCGCGCCCGACAACACCGTCGTCGTCCTCTGCGGCCCCCCCATAATGATCAAGTTCGCCCTCGCCACCCTCAGCCAGATGGCCTTCCCCCTCGAAGCCGTCTACACCACCCTCGAGAACCGCATGAAGTGCGGACTCGGCAAGTGCGGACGCTGCAACGTCGGCCCCGTCTACGTCTGCAAGGAAGGCCCCGTCTTCACCGCTGCCCAACTCGCCGACCTGCCGATGGACTATTAGAACTGCCCTGTGCGGAGCATCACGAGCGGGCAGGCCTCGAGGACCTCGATGCCTGCGTCGGCGAGCCGGCGCTGGAGGTCTGGGTTTTCGGCGCCGGGCGGGAAGATGACTCGGCGGGCGCCCGCGGCCAGGATGGCGTCGGCCACGGCGTTGGAGTTGCGGGCAGAGAGATAGACCGCGATCGTGTCGATCGGCTCCGGCACGTCGGACAGGCTGTGGTAGACGGGGGTGCCCTCGATGGCCTCCAGGCGAGGATGGATGGGGAAGGGGCGGTGGCCCTTCTCCGCGAGCAGCGTCACCGCCTGGTAGCTGTAGCGATCGGGCTTGTCGCTTGCCCCGAGCACCGCGACGGTCATCGTCTCGCCTCCTTTGCCGTCTCGCGCAGCGGTCCCTCCCCCGCAACAGGCCACGGTTCCCGCACTGCCACGATAGCCAACCGTGCTGCGGGCGTCAAGATGCTGTCGATTCCGCGCTGGACAATGGCGGTGCGGCGCGCTAGACTATGAGGCGGTCGGCCGCCCGACCTCTTCCCCGTTGGTTCCCCGTTTCATCCATGCGCCGAGCACGTCCGCAGCGCGCTGCTGGGCGGTGTGGCCGTGGGGGAGTCCGCCGTGGCGGTTCCAGACGAGCCATCCGTGCTGATGCCGAGGCGGGAGATCTCGCTGCACGTGCGCCGCGGGCCGCTGCGCGGGAGCTTCTTCCCCACCTCGTGGTGCGACCTCCTGCTGATCGGGCGGGCGCCGTCCAACCACATCGTCCTGCCCCATCCGCAGACGTCTGCGCACCACTGCCTGCTCGTGCGCCTGCGGCCGGGCATCAGGTTCCTGCTGATCGACGCGCGGAGCCGCCGCGGCACGCGAGTGAACGGGGAGCGGGTGTCCCACGCCATCGTTGCGCCTGGCGACGCGATCGCCATCGGGGCGGTTGAGCTGGGGCTGGTGGACCGCGTGTCGGCTCAGCGCCCTCCGTACGCGCTGCGGCCGATGGCGAGCCGGCCTCCCGTCTTCGCTCTGGCGCACCGGCGGAAGGGAGGGGAGGCGGTGCCGCTGCCGGCGGCGTCGGCGACAGTCATAGGCCGCAGCCCCCTCGCACACCTGCGGGTCAAGGACGATGCCGTCTCGGACTTCCACTGCCTGGTAGCCACTCAGCCGCACGACGACGGCCGCGCGCCTGTGGTGGTGGACCTCTGGAGCGGGAACGGGACCTTCGTGAAGGCCCTGCCCGTCCACCGCAAGCGGCTGCACCCGGGCAACATCCTCACCGTTGGCCGCACCCAGTTCGTCCTGCGCCGGGCCGCGGAGGTGCAGCCGCCCGCCTCCGCTCCCGTGCGGGTCACACCGAGTGCCCCTCGCGCCGGCGTGCCCGTCGCCTCCGCCCGTCCCCACGCCGCGCGCTCCCGCCCGCGCAGCGGCGCCGGCCCCCTCGCGTGAGTTCCATCTGGCCCTCTCTCTGTCCCAAGCCTCCGCAGGAGGCGTTGCAGACGTAGCCGAGGGCGACCTCCCGGGAGCCCTGGGAACCGGCCGCCCAGCCCTCCAAGCCCCCGAACGGGGGCGGAGCCGGCTACTTCCTGGGTGTCTTGGGCTTGGGGAGGGTGCCGCCTGGGGCGTAGATGCCGAGCTCGCGGATGGCCGGACTCGCGCCGTAGTAGCCGGTGATCTTGAGCTCGACGGCCTTGCAGGCGAGGGGGCCGAAGCGGACGACGAGGACATTGTCGCTGTACTGGGCGTTGCGGATCTGCTTGACGACCTTGCCGTCGCAGAGCAGGTCGAAGTCTTTCGGCGCGTAGCTGTGGTGCTGGTAGCCGAGGATGGTGACGGCGTTGATGGTCTCGGGCTGCTTGAAGGTGACGACGAGGCGGTAGAGCTTCTTGCCGTTCTCCTCGTCCCAGTAGGTGGCGGGGTTGTTGTCGATGGCGGCGTGGTCGCCGCTGGCGGCGCCGTCCTTTTCGAGGCCGTCGGGGCTGGAGGCGGTGCCCTGGGGCGCTATGTTCATGGCCTGGCCGATGATGATGAGGGCGTTCTCGGCGGCTTGCTTCGAGGCGGGGGCCTTGGCGGTCTTGAGGATCTGCTCGGCGGCGGCGAGGGCCTCCTTGCGATGGGTCTTGCGGACGGCCTTGGCGATGGTGAGGGCGGCGGCGACGGCCTCGGCCTCGAGCGCCGGGTCGGCGCAGCAGGGGAGGGCAGTGGCGAGTGCGTCGGGATGGTGGACGCCCGCGAGTGCGGCGAGCACCATCTTCTTGTCGTCGGGCCGCTGGGCGAGGGTCATGGCCTCGGCGAAGAGCCTGGCGGTGTCGGCGATGGGCCGCTGGGCGGGCATTGCGGCCATGGCGACGAAGCCGCGGAGGGCGAGAACCTTGTGGACCTGGCTCTTGGCCGCCCTGGCGACGGCCAGCAGGTCGGCCATGGGGCGCGCGTCGGGCCAGGCTGCGAGCGCGCGGACCGCGGCGTCCTGGGCGTCCGCATCTGTGTCTGTGAGAGCGGCGCGAAGCGCGGCGAGGGACTTCTCGGTCGGGATTCTGCCGAGGACGGTGAGCAGGACGGCGCGCGCCTTGCCCTTCGCCTTGGGCAGGACTGCCAGGATGGGGGCGGCCGCGGCGTTGCGGTCGGCGACGTTGCCCGCCACCTTCGTCAGCGTCTTCTCGATGCGGCTGCGGTCCGAGCTGCTCTCGGCGGCGGCGAGCATGGCGATGAGGGCGGGCAGGGCCTTCTCGTCGGCGAGGGTGCCGAGGGCCTTGAGTGCCGCGCGCCTCACCGACTTGTCGGCGTCGGAGGCGGCCCCGAGCAGTGCGGGGACGGCGGTGGTGGCCCTGCGGCCAGCGACGGCCTCGATGAGGACGGCGCGAACCGCCGGCGCGGCTGCCTTCATGGCCGCGACGAGCGCGGCATCTACATCCGCGCCCCGCAGGCTGGCGAGGCTCTGGCTGGCGGCCTCCTTGAGGGCCGGGGCGCCGGTCGCGGCGGCGTCGGCCAGGAGGGGGATGCAGGAGGCGCCGCCGACGGCGCCGAGCGCGCGGAGGGCCGCCAGGCGCACCTCAGCGTCCTTGCTCTGCGCGGCATCAGTGACGGCGTGGAGGGCGGCGGCGTCGCCGCGGGCGGCGAGGGCGCCGAGCAGCAGCACCTGGGCCTTGGGGGGCAGGTTGCGCAGCTCGGCGGCCAGGGCTTTGGTGGCCTCGGCGCCGGGGATCTCGCGGGCGAAGCGGGCCGCGGACGGCCACATCTTCGGGTCATCGCTCCTGAGATTCTGGATGATGAGCTGCCAGGCCGACCTGTCCCCTGTGGCCAGCAGGCCTCGGAAGGCGGCGACGCGGAAGTGCTCGCCGCCGGGGGCCTCGTAGACCTGCTTGTAGACGGCCGCTGCCGCCTGCTTCTTGCCTGCGGCCAGGAGCTGGTCGGCGGCGAGCAGCCAGGCGTCGGTGGCGGTGGCCTTGAGCGCCTTGGGCGCGGTCTTGCGGAGCCCCGCGAGCGCCGCCAGGGCCTCCTCGGTGCCGATCCTGCCGAGGGCGGTCAGCGCAGCGGCGGCCGTTTTCGCGTCCCGGTCGGCGGCGAGGGCGACGAGCGGGGCAACGGCCTTGGCGTCGCGGCGGCGGGCGATGGAGTTGATGAGGCCGATGCGCTGCTCCCCCTTGGCCTTCGGCAGGGCGTTGCGGAGTGCGTCGGTGGCCTGTTGGCCGGGGATGCGCTCGAGTGCCCAGCGGGCCATGTGGCTCATCTCGGCATCGGCCAGGAGCCTGGCCAGCGGCGGCACGGAGGCATCGGAGGCGACGATGGAGAGTTGGCGGCAGGCCCAGCGCCTGGCGTCGGCCGATGCCCCCGAGCCGAGGAGGGCCAGGAGCTTGGCCTCGATCTGGGGGCGCTGGCCGGGCTGGTTGCGGAGGTCGCGAATGACGGCCTCGGCGGCGGTGAGGGCCTTGCGGCTCTCGCCGATCTTGTACGTGGCGGTCGCCTTCAGCGCGGCGTCCAGGTCGGCCACGGTCGCGGCCTGGAGGGCAGCGGCGAGCAGGCAGGCGCAGCAGACGAGCGGCGAGAGGGGGGCAGTGCGCGACATGTCTTCTCCCTTCTGTTCGGGTTCGGGGTGGCATTATACTCCGCGGCAAGGGCGAATCCAGTGCGATCCTCCGGCAGCAGGGCCGCGTCGGTTGAATCCGGGGGCGGTTCCGGGTACTATCCAGCCTGTCCAGCACCGAGAGCCGACGGGAGCCGATGGTTTTGCCGTGCCGTGAACTCGCCTGCCTGCTGCTCGCCGTTGTGGCGATGACGGCGTGCGCGCCGCGCCGCGAGCTGCCGCCTGAGCCGACCGCGAGCGTCGAGCCGGCCGGGCCGCCCAGACCACTCCCACCGCTCCCGGAGCCGATCCTGCTGCACGCCAGCAAGGCGAAGGTCCATGGGACGAGCGCCCGCTACGAGAAGGGCAAGAACCGCGACAACATCGGCTTCTGGTTCAACGCCGCCGACTACGTGACCTGGGACTTCGAGCTGCCGCAGCCCGCCACGTTCCTCGTCCAGATCACCACCGCCACTCCTGCGAACACGGCGGGGAGCGTCTACGCCGTCGTGGTCGGCGACGAGGAGCTTCGCGGGGTCGTCAAGAGCACGGGCGACTGGGGCAACTTCGTCACCGAGCCTCTGGGGACGATCGAGCTGAAGCGTGCGGGCAAGCACACCCTGGCCGTGAAGATCATCGAGAAGCGAGGCGGCGCGGTGATGAACCTCCAGGCCGTGCGCCTCGTGCCCGGCCGCTGGGAGCCTGGGCTCGTGGCCTGGTGGCGCTTCGACGAAGGGAAGGGGACCGTGACCGAGGATTGGCTGGGC
>CAZDNN010000129.1:0-12953 GCA_964506385.1 uncultured Planctomycetota bacterium | reverse complement strand
TGCCAATCGCCTGCGGCGGCTCGGCGGCACTTCAGCCGGCTGAGTAGTTACCGCACAAGCGGACCGCCGTTCGGGAGCCGGCGCGCCGCCAGCATCGCGACAGCCGCGTCGAAACACTGGGGTTGTCAGGAGGCGAATCGAGGACGAGCACGGTGCAGGCCCAGGGTGCGGCATGCCCCGAGATCCGAGGCCAGACTCGGCGAGGCCCCGGCCGGGCCGCCCGGCACGGTCGCCCGTCCCTCGGTCGCGGGTGGGCAGGGGCCTCGCCCTGTCGCCGAGGGTCATGGGTTGTCAGGCAGCAGGACCTTCTGGAACTCCGCCCGGCGCCCCTCGCGCCCGCACTTCGGGCACCGGAGGCGGGCGGTGAGGCCCTCGCTGCCGCCGGAGCAATCGAGCCATTGCCACGTGCCGCCCGGGGCGCGGACCAGCAGTGGGTCCATCTCGCACTCGGGGGCTAGCGGCTTGTGGGCGTCGGCCTGCCTGCACAGGTCGGCGGCGCGGTCGGCTGTCGGCGACCAGTTTATCTGGTAGGCCTCGAACACGTGGCCGCAAGCTGGGCAGCGGAAGAAGACCCGCTGTACCATCTGCCCCTCGGCGCAGGCCGGACAGTCAGGGGAGCGGTTGTCCAGCGGGCGCTTCGCCTCGCGTCCGCAGTGGTCGCACACCCACAGGGTCATGGGGTCGGGCGGCAGGCGCTCCGGCCCCGAGATGACCTGCATGGCAATGAGCGCCGCCGAGCCGAGGATGGCGGCGAGCGCGACCGCGGCGATGATGATCCGACGGGCCTTCATCCGCGTGGCTTCCCCCACTGCCTCCCCGCCTCTCTCATCCTCGCGCGTCGAGGCCAGGCTGTCAAGACTTGACAGGCGCTGCCGAAGCTGACACCATGCCTGGCGTTCCGCGCCCACCGTCGCTCGGGGTGATCGCCGCGATGAAACGGTTCCTTCTGTCCCTCGTCGTCGTCTCCCTCGCCCACGTCGCGGCCACATTCGCCGGCCCGCCTGGCCCCGAGGCGTCCTATAGCTGGACCCCGGAGACCGCGCCCCAGGGTCCGCACGCGCCGAAGCTCGTGCGCTTCGGCAAGGGGCATGCTCTGCGGTTCGACAGCTCGCGCCAGACCCGCATCGAGCTGGGCCCGATACCGTGGCGGTATCGCGTCGCGCCCACGAAGCTCACCGTGGTGACCGTGGTGCAGCTCGACCGCACGCCGAAAGCCAAGTGCGCGATCGTCTCGAAATGGCACTGCGTGGACGGCGGCCGCTCCTTCGAGCTGGGCGTCCATCCGACCCGCGAGCTCTTCTTCGCCATCAGCGCCACGGGCAACTACGACAAGGGGGCGAGGGAGATCAAGACTCTGGGCCGGCTCCGCGTCGGCCGCCCCTACTTCATCGTGGCCGTGTTTGACCCGGGCAAGGAGATGGCCCTGTTCGTCAACGGACACGTCGCGGCTCGAAGCCGCAGCCGCATTCCCGCGAAGCCCTTCGAGAACAAGACCCCCTGCCTCATCGGCAACCGCCCGGGAGCCGAGCAGACGTGCGGCTTCGACGGGCTCATCAAGCACGTCGACATCCTGGGCTGGATCCTGGACCAGAAGTGGGCAGCAGCAAACGCTGAGAGGATGAAGATGACGGAGCCGCTCGAATCGCCGTACGACGATGCACGTCCTCTGCCCCCCTGCCGGGCCATCACCAAGGGGCCGAAGTTCCACTGGTTCGGCTATTACGACAAGCTGGAGTTCGATCCCACCTGCCGCTACGTCCTGGGCATGGAGGTCGACTTCGAGGGCCGCAGCCCGAAGCCCGACGACGTGATCAAGGTCGGCATGGTCGACCTGAAGGACGGCGACAGGTGGATCGAGCTGGGCGAGACGCGGGCCTGGTGTTGGCAGCAGGGCTGCATGCTCCAGTGGCGGCCGGGCTCGAAGAGCGAGGTGCTGTGGAATGACCGCCAGGGCGACCGCTTCGTCTGCCACATCCTCGACGTCTTCACCCGCAAGAGGCGGACGGTCCCTCATCCCGTCTACACCGTGAGCCCCGACGGCAAGGTGGGCTGCGCGCCCGACTTCCGGCGGGTGAACGACATGCGGCCCGGCTACGGCTACTGCGGCCTGCCCGACCCCCACAAGGACGTGCTTGCGCCCAGGGACTCGGGGATCTTCCGCGTGGACCTCGATACGGGCGAGTCGAGGCTCATCGTCTCGCTCGCCGACGTGGCGAAGATCCCCTACGAGCACGGCGACCTGAGCCCGATGAAGCACTACTTCAACCACCTGCTCATCAACACCGACGGCACGCGGGTCGAGTTCCTCCACCGCTGGCGCGGCCCGGGCGTCCGCAGCTTCGGCACCAGGATGCTCACCTGCGGCCTCGACGGCTCCGACCTCTACGTCCTCGACCCCCACGGCCGCACGTCCCACTTCATCTGGCGCGACCCCCGCCACATCTGCGCCTGGAGCTGGCACCCGAAGCTTGGCAGCGGCTTCATCCTCTACAAGGATAAGACCCATGAGGTCGCCCTCGTCGGCAAGGGGGTGATGACCCAGAACGGCCACAACACCTACCTGCCCGACACCGACTGGATCCTCAACGACACCTACCCCGACCGCCAGCGGCGGCAGCACCCCTACCTGTATCACGTGCCGACAGGGCAGCGCTTCTGGCTCGGCCACTTCCCCTCGCCGCCCGAGTATCGCGGCGAGTGGCGCTGCGACACCCACCCGCGCTTCAGCCCGGACGGCCGGCTCGTCTGCATCGACTCCACCCACGGCGGCCACGGCCGCCAGCTCTACCTCATCGACATCTCGCAGATCGTCGCGAATCCGCCGAAGGCGAAGCACTGACCCGTCCCGTGCTGCTCTCTGGCCCATGAGCGAGGCGCCCTGTCGAGCGGGACAGGGCGCCTGGGGGTGTGGTGGGCAGGTGCTGTCAGCGCGAGCGGCGTCGGCGGAGGGCGGCGAGCAGGCCGGCGCCAAGGAGGGCGATGGTCGCGGGCTCGGGGATGGTGGACATGTGGGCGCGGATCTCGTCGAGGGACAGGGCGCGGTCGTAGATGACGACCTCGTCGATCAGCGCGTGTGCCGCGTCGCCGGCGCCGATGGTGCCGAGCGGAAGCTGGATGTAGTTGGGATTCGTCCCCGCGAGTTGGCCGTTGACATAGGCGCTGATGCCCGACGCGGGGTCGCCGACGTAGACGAGGTGGACGAACTCGTCGGTCGGCGCGAACACGGCGGGGGTCAACAGGTAGTCCTTGACGCCGAACTGGGTGTAGCCGACCTGGCCCGTGTTTTTCCACTGGTCGAGCCGCAGGGCGTAGGGATACTGCCGCATCAGCGTGCCGGCCTGCTCGACGCCGAGTTTCTTGAGGACGAACTCGGCGGTCCAGTCGCCACCAAGGGTGCCGCCGCCGAGCAGGATCTGGTCGTCGTTCCCGTCGAAGGTCACCCCACCGCCCACGAGGCCGGCGGAGCCCTGGCCGAGGTCTGCGCCGCTCTGATAGGTGCCGTTGAGCGTGCTGCTGCCGGAGTCGTAGGCCACCGTGCCGCTCGTCTCGTCGAGGGTGTACCAGTGGAGCGGAGCGCTGGCGACGACGGCCTTCACCCACGCGTCGTTGCCGCCCGGGGTGCGGACGATCAGGTTGTCATAGCTACTGACGTAGCTGCTGCCGCTTCGCGTCAGGCCCATGGTGCTGGTGGCTGGGACGTAGCCCGTGCTCGTGAAGGATGCGGTATAGACGTTGGCGGGGTCCAGGCCGTCCACCACGCGGATGTCCACGTTCTTCGTATCGGCATCCACGCTGGCCTGCCAGCCGTGGAGCACGCCGCCGCCGGCGGGGACGAAGCCCATGTTTTGATTCCCGAAGCCGCCGCTGCCCTCAACGCGGAACGCCCCGGGGATGGGGGTGTAGCCAGGGTGGAAGACCAGGCGATTCCCATCGATGCGCAGGCCCTGGTTCGTGCCCCCGCCGCCGGGAGCGGTCCCGACCTGTGCCTGGATGACCAGGTCGCCGGGATAGCCGGTGAGGGACAGCGCATTCTGCTGGCCGGCGGTGCCCGACATCTTGAGCACGCCGCCATTGACCACGATCGTGCCGCCGCCGGTGAAGCTCAGATTCGTGTAGGTCGTGATGGTCTGGGCCGTCGTCGCCGTGTCGGTGTCGAAGGTCTCCCAGAGGAACACCCGCGCCTGGGCAGCGGGCACGGCGAGCAGGCCGACGATGACAACCAGCGCCGCGGTTCCGAGGGGACTCAGTCGGGTTCGCATGTCTGTATCCTTCTTTCCTGAGGGACGTACCAGCATCTTAACGCTGCAAACCTCGTGCCAGAGCCCGCCAGCCCACGCCACTGGCGGCGAAAAGCTGTAAGGTGAAACCTGGACAGCGTTTATGGCCGGGGCCGTCTTTGCCATCATCTGCGTGGAGTCTGCCGGACCGGACAGATCTGGTGCCTGATGTTGACGATCGGCAACAGCGCGCAGAGGATGCACGGCGAGATCAGGGCGTAAGCCGTTGGAATACAGCGGGTTATACCCGGCATCAGCCATGTTGCGGCCACGCAACGTGCCGGGCGGCAGATCAACATGGCGGCGGGCGGCAGGCAGGTTGCATGCCAGCGGCCAGCGCGCTACCCTGGCGGAGACGACCGTGACCATATCCCGCGACAGGCAGGTGAGGTGCGCCGTGGCCGACGACACTGCGATGCTCGAACAGAGGCTCAACGATTTTGACCCGGAGACGCGGCGCGCCGCGCTGGCCGAGCTGGCCGCGCGGATGCGGGCCGGCGAGATCGAGGTCGCCGAGCCGACAGGGATGGTGAACGTCCACTACCACACGTTCTTCTCGTTCAACTACCGCGACTGGTCGCCGAGCCGCATCGTGTGGGAGGCGAAGAAGCAGGGCATCGATGTGGCGGGGTCGGTGGACTTCGATGTGCTCGACGCGATGGACGAGATGTTTGAGGCCGGCGACGTCGTCGAGTTGCGCACCAACGTGGCGCTCGAGACGCGGGTCTACGCCCACGAGTTCGCCGACAAGGAGTTCAGCTCCCCCGGCGAGCCGGGCGTGCTCTACTTCATGGGCACAGGCTTCACGCGGCTGCCCGAACCGGGGAGCGAGGCCGCGCGCATCCTCGACGCCATGCGTCAAGGCGCCCGCGCGCGGAACGAGGCGATGCTCGAGCGCCTGCGGCCCGTCCTGGCGCCGGTCGAGATCGACTACGAGAGCGAGGTGATGCCGCTCGGGCCGTCGGGCAGCGTCACCGAGCGCCACATGCTCGGGGTGTTCCAGGCCAAGGCCGAGGAGATGTTCCCCGACGAGGCCGACCGCGCCCGGTATTGGTCGGAGCGGACAGGCATCGCGGCGGACGACATCCGCGCGCTCTTCGGCGACGCCGCAGCGTTCCGCACCGCCATCCGCGCGAAGCTCATGAAGAAAGGCGGCCCGGGCTACAAGCAGCCCGACGAGTCCACCTTCCCGCCCGTCCGCGACGTCGTCCGCATGACCGAGGCGGTCGAGGCCATCCCCTGCTCGACCTGGCTCGACGGCACCCGCGACGGCGAGGAGGACGCAGGGGCGCTGGCGGACTGGTATCTCGGCCTCGGCTGCCTGGCCTACAACATCGTGCCCGACCGCAACTGGAACATCGCGGACCCCGCCGAGCGGGCGCTGAAGGTCCGCAAGCTCGGCGAGGCCGTCGCCGCCGCCCGCGAGCGCGACCTCATCTTCTCGGTGGGCACGGAGATGAACAACTACGGCCAGAAGTTCGTGGACACCTTCGCGGCGCCCGAGCTGCGGCCCTTCTGGGACGACTTCCGCGACGGCGCCCTGATCCTCTACGGCCATACCCTCTGCCAGCGCGCCCTCGGCAAGGGCCGCACGAGCCCCTGGGCCCGCGAGGCCTTCGGCAACGACCGCGCCCGGGCCAACGCCTTCTACCTCGATGTCGGCCGCCTGGGCTTCCCGCCCCAGGCCGCCCGCGCCGCCCTCGCCAAGCTGCCCGAGGATTGTGACTCGAGGCAGATACACGCCGCGCTTGACCGGAGGTGACACCGTGGCCCGCGAGGACCGCACAAGGAGGCCGTGACCAATGCACCAGGATTCTGTCAGCGGACTTGGCAGGACGATGGCTCGCCTGACCTTTGGCATGCTTGCAGTCGCCGCCGTCGCGGCCGGCGCGGGGCTGCCCGGTGACCCGAAGGCGCGTGCCGCCGAGATCGTGCGCGCGGCCGGCGTGAGCGGCGGGCTGTGCGTGCACCTTGGCTGCGGGGACGGGCGGCTCACCGCCGAGCTGTCGAGCGGCGGCCGCTTCCTGGTCCACGGCCTGGACCGCGAGCGGGCGGCTGTCGAGAAGGCCCGCGCGCTCCTCCGCGAGCGCGGCCTGTACGGGCAGGTGTGGGCCGAGCGCTACGACGCGGCACGGCTCCCCTACGCGGAGCATCTGGTGAACCTGCTTGTGGCAGAGGACCTGCCGCGGGCGGGCGTCCCGCTCGCCGAGGTCATGCGGGTGCTGTGTCCCGGTGGCGTGGCGTGGGTGGGCGGCAAGGCTCTGCGCAAGCCGTGGCCGAAGGAGATGGACGAGTGGGGGCACCCGCGCCACGGCCCCGACGGCAACGCCGCCTCGGGCGACCGTCTGGTGGGTCCGCCGCGGCGCATTCGCTGGGTCGCCGGCCCGATGCACGAGGCGAGCAACATGGTGACGGCCGGCGGGCGTCTCTTCTACGCCGGCCTGATCGCTCGCGATGCCTTCAACGGCCTGCGCCTGTGGGAGACGGGACTCGAGCCGACCCCCATGCGCCTCGGCTACCCCGCCACGGCCATGCCGGGGAGCGTGCTTCCCGTGGCGTCGGGCAGCCGCGTCTACGTCGTCACGCACAAGCATCTCCAGGCGCTCGACGCCTCGACGGGCCGTCCCGTGCGGAGCTACCCCGAGGCCGGCACCCCGCGCGCGATTCTCTGCGATGACGGCGTGCTGATCGCCGCCGACGCAAGCTCGGTGAAGGCGCTGGACGCGGAGAGCGGCAAGCTCCTGTGGGCGCACGCGGCGCAGGAGCCCGGCTGCCTCGTCGCCGGCGGCGGAGGCGTGTATCTGCTCCAGGGCAGCGTGCGGCGCGGCGGCACCCGCGCCATCGTCAAGCTCGACCGCGGCACCGGCAAGCCGCGATGGGAGCGACGCGACTACCCCTGGGCCGCCAGGGTCCGCCGCACCTCACACCACGGCGGGCTCCTCGTCTGCGAGGTGTCCACGCTCAACAACAACCGGCCAGGCAACGGCGTCTACGCGGTGTCCGCCGCCGACGGCTCACTGCTCTGGGAGCGCGCTTACGAGCCCGGCATGAGCCACTACATGCAGGCGCGGGCCATGCACGTCGGCGGCCTCGTGTGGGTGCTGCACAAGAGGAACTGGGAGGCGCTCGACGCCAGGGACGGCACGGTGAAGAAGACGCTGCCGGCGCTCGCGGCGCACTGCTACCCGCCCGTGGCCACACCGAGGTTCCTCCTCGCCGGCGAGATGGGTTTCACCGACATCGCGACGGGCCGCACCGACGCCAACCAGATCACGAAGGGCGCCTGCGGCCGCGACGCCGGCTTCATCCCCGCCAACGGCCTGCTCTACTGCGCGCCGAAGCACTGCGCCTGCTATCCCATGCTCCAGGGCTATGTGGCCCTGGCGCCCGCCGCGGCGGCTGCCGCGCCGGGCCTCCGCCTCGCCCTCGAGCGCGGGCCGGCCCTCGGCGCGGCCGCGCCCTCGGCGACGAAGGCCGCGCCCGACGAATGGCCCTGCTACCGCGCCGACCCCTGGCGCAGCGGCAGCAGCGCCGCCGCCGTCCCCGCCAGCCTCGAGGTGCTCTGGACGGCGGAGCTTGGTGGATGGCCTCGGGGGCCGCTGGTGCGGGACTGGCGGGAGAACCCGTTCGTCCGCGGCCCGCTCACCCCGCCTGTGGTCGCCGGTGGGCTGGCGGTCGTGGCGCGGCCCGACGCGCACCAGGTGGTGGCGCTCGACGCGCGAACGGGCAAGCGGCGGTGGGACTTTACGGCCAACGGCCGGGTGGACACCCCGCCCACGCTGTTCGCCGGCTTGTGCCTGTTCGGGACCCGCAGCGGGTGGGTCTACTGCCTCCGGGCGTCGGACGGCGCGGTGGCATGGCGTCTGCGAGCCGCGCCGACCGAGGAGCGAATCGTGTCGTTCGGCCAGCTCGAATCGCCCTGGCCGGTGCCGGGGAGCGTGCTGGTGGTGGACGGCGTGGCCTATGCCGCGGCGGGGCGCCACCCGCTGGCGGACGGGGGGATCCTGGTCCTCGCGGTGAACCCACAGAGCGGGCAGGTGGTCTGGGCGAAGCGCATCGCCAGCCTGCCGATGACAAACTTCTATGGCGGCGCGGGCCTCGAGTTCGACCCCTTCGACCTGCTCGTTGCCGAGGACCGGCGCGCGGCGCCTGCCGACGGGCCGGGCTTCATCACCCTGTCGCGGTGGCGCATTGACCGCGCAACGGGCGAGGTCGGCGTGGCCTGGAAGAGCGGCTTCGCCTGCTACCGCACGGGCGGCGCCGGCGTGATGGCGCCCCGCGGCCTGTGGACCTATGGCCCGCGGATGGACTACATCCCCTCCGGCCCGAAGCCAGGGAAGCCCGACTACGTCCACTCGGCCCCGCGGCCGCTCATGGTCTTCCGCGACAGCATGCTCATCGGCAGCAGCGACGGCCAGCGTCGCCTGTTCCGCAGGGACTTCACGGCGGCGCAGGTGGCGGCGTTCCCCGACACCTGGTTCAACCAGCGTCACGTCCCCCGGCGCCGTGGCCAGAAAGGCGCGCGCAACCGCAGCGAGCGGCTCTCCACTGGCGCGGCGTGGTCCATCGACGCCTTCACCAGTGGGCCGGGCGGCCAGGGGGTCGGCGCGATGGCGCTCGCCGCCGACACCGTGTTCGTCGCGGGGAAGGCGGGACGGCTGCTGGCCCTGGCCGCCAGCGACGGGAGGACCCTCGACGAGCGCGAGCTGCCCGCCCCCGTCTGGGACGGCATGGCCGCCGCGGGCGGCAGGCTCTACGTCGCGACGCGCGACGGCAGGCTCCTGTGCCTCGGCAAGCCGTGACAGGATCGCCTCATGCTCTCGATCACGAGTGACTACAAGACCAGCACAGGGTGCCCCGAGCCCTACCTGCGGCGGATCGCCGAGGCGGGGTTCAGCCACGTCCACTGGTGCCATCAGTGGAACACCGATTTCGTCTACGCGGCGCCCGAGGTGGCGCAGATCGAGGCGTGGCTTCGCGACTTCGGCCTCCAGCTCATCGACCTCCACGGCTCGGTCGGCCCCGAGAAGAACTGGGGCTCGCCCCGCGAGCACGAGCGGCTGGCGGGGGTCGAGCTGGTCGCCAACCGCATCGAGATGGCCGGCCGCCTCGGCGGCGACGCGGCGATCATGCACCTGCCCGGCAGGGGCGAGGACGACCCCGAGGATGCCTACTGGGAGCGGATGTGGCGCTCCCTCGACGCCCTCGCGCCCGTCGCGCGGCGCTGCGGGGTCCGGATCGCCATCGAGAACGGCGACTTCGATGCCATCGAGCGCGTCTTCGCCCGCTACGGCCCCGACTACGTGGGCCTGTGCTACGACGCGGGCCACGGCAACCTCATCGCCGACGGCCTCGACCGCCTCGAGCGCGTGCTCGACCGTCTCGTCTCCATCCACCTCCACGACAACGACGGCGAGGGCGACCAGCACAAGCTCCTCTTCTCAGGCACCGTGGACTGGCCTCGCCTCGCCAGCCTCCTCGCCCGCTCGCCCTATGCCAAGCCCGTCAGCATGGAATGCACGATGGCGCGCTACGAGGACTGGGAGGAGACCGCCTTCCTCGCCCGCGCCCGCGAGACGGGCGAGAGCTTCGCCGCGATGGTCTCCCAAGCGGGCCGCCCAGCGTGACCGCCCCCAGGCGGCGGGAGCGTCGGCGTGTGGCCGGCCTCGCGACCCTTGACATAGCATATAGGATAGCCTATACTACATGAGAGGAATCACACTCCCGCAGGAGGCCCCGAGATGAAGCGGATCAGCGCGCTCACGATGCGGCGTAAGTTCGGCCACTACATAGACTTGGTGGCCGAGCAAGGGGAGACGGTGGTCATCGAGCGGGGGCATCGGCCCATGGTCGCCCTGATCCCCGCCGATAGGGTGGAGGACTACGAGCGCTTCGTCGTCGGCCGCGAGCGGCGCGAGGAGGCGGCCCGGCGGATGGACGAGTTGCGAAGCCGCCTCGAGCCGGTGGATGTCGTGGCACTGGTCCGCCAGATCCGAGACTCGCGATGATCGTGCTCGACGCGTCCGTGGTGCTGAAGTGGGTGCTTCGGGACGAGGCCGGGGCATCCGCGGCTCTGGTGTGGCGCCACCGTCACCTCGAGGGAATGGAGCGGGTCGCGGTGCCCACCCTGATGTTCTACGAGGTGGCGAATGCGATGGTCTTCAGCGGGCGCTTGACCGCCGAGCAGGCGGACGAGTCGTGGGACGGCCTGGAGGCGATGGGCCTGGCCGTCCATTCGTTGGAGAGCGGGTCGATGCTGCGGGCGATGGAGCTCGCGCGGACGGCGGGCACGTCGGTGTACGACGCCTGCTACGTGGCCCTGGCCGAGGCTCTCGGCTGCGACTTCGTGACCGCCGACACGAAGCTCGCGAGAAAGCTCGAAGCCGTGCCCCTGGAGTGCCGGGTGCGGGTCATCTAGCGCGCGGCAGTTCTGCCGGCTCTCATGGTTCTGTGCCCAAGTAGGCCCGACATGCCCTCGGTCGTCGCTCGATGGGTTGTGGCGTTGCTCGCCATCGCTGCCGTGGCGGCCGCCGAGGAGGCGGCGTTCCTGGTGACCTTCGACCAGGCGAAGCTCGAGTATCGCAACGGCAGCTACGACGTCTACCTGGCGACCGTGGCGAATCGCCGCGTCTCCGATGCCGTTCCCGTGGCCGCCACCCCCGCCTGCGAAGCCCACGCCAGCGTGGCTGCCGATTCCAACGGCCGCATCTGGGTGGCCTGGTCGAGGAGCTGCTCGTCGAGGGCTACGGGGACGAAGGTGGCGCGCACCAGGCGCACGGCGCGGTCGGCCGCTGCACGGCCCTCCAGCTTGCGCACGATGTAATAGAGGTTGTTGAAGCTGATCACCGACACCAGCGCCCGAAGCTCCCCGCGCTCCGCCAGCGTCCACAGGCGCAACGAGGCCTCGTAGAAGGGCTCGCGCCTGGCGAGCACGTCGAGCAGCACGTTCGTGTCCACGAACACGGTCATCGTCACAACTCGTACTTCTCCGCCAATGCGTCAACCAGCACGTCCCTTGCGGTCCTCCCCTCCGGGAGACGGATCAGTCCCGAGGCGCGCCGCGCCAGCGGCCCCGGCCGAGGCCCCTGGCGGGGGCCGTCAGCCATGGAGCGGATGATCTGGGTGAACATGGCGGAGACGCTCGTGCCATGCTCGCCCGCGAGCCGCTTGGCCTGCGCGACCACCTCCTCGTCCACGCTCAGGGTGAGCTTCGTCATCGCCTCGTCTCCAATACGTATCCGTCCTCAGATATTATACGTGCCACCCGGCCCCGTGGCAAGCGCGACCTCCCAGCCCGCCCTCGATCCGCCGCACCGCGGTTGACAGGGCGGGGCGAGTCCGGTTTCATTGAGGCACGCGGACGGTCGCGATGTGCTACCCCCGGACCGGAGACGAACGATGAGCCAGATCGCCGTGCTCGACGTGGGGAAGACGAACAAGAAGCTGCTGGTCTTCGACGAGCGCCTGGCCATCGTGGACGAGGCCTACACGTCCATCGAGGCCGACGAGTCGGGGGAGCTGGCGGTTGAGCGGGTGGACGCCACGACTGAGTGGTTCCTCGGGCAACTCGAGGCGATGGCCAGCAAGCACGAGATCGGCGCCGTGTCGGTGACGACCCACGGGGCGACGTGGGTCGGCGTCGGCGCGGACGGGAGCCCCGCGCTGCCCGTCATCGCCTATACGAACGAGCCGGGCGAGGCCTTCGCCCGGCGCTTCTACGAGCGGGTGGGCGACCCCGTCGAGCTCCACCGCAAGTACGCCACGGGCAACTTCGGGGCGCTGGTGAACCTGGCGAAGGGGATCGCCTTCGGCCAGGAGCGCTTCCCCGAGGAGTTCGCCCGCGTAGTCGCCGTGATGACTTTCCCCGGGTACTTCTCGTTCGTGCTGACGGGCAAGCGGGGCGTCGAGTGCACCTACGCCGGCTGCCACAGCTACCTGCTGGATTTCGCGGCGATGGCCTGGTCTCCCGTGGTGGATGCGCTGGGCATCCGCGCGCTGCTGCCGGCTGCGATCGCGCGGCCGGGCGACGTCCTGGGCCCGCTGTCCTCCGCGGTCGCCGAGCGGACGGGCCTGAGCCGCGAGGTGGTGGTGACCCACGGCATCCACGACTCGAACGCCTCGCTGCTGCCGTACCTCATCCGCCACGACGACCCGTTCGTCCTCAACTCCACGGGCACGTGGTGCGTGGCCATGTGCCCCGCCGAGACTGCGGCGATGAGTGACCGTGACATCGAGACAGGGGTCTTCTGCAACTGCGACGCCTTCGGCCACCCGGCCCGCACAGGCATCTTCATGGGCGGCGCCGAGTGGGAGACCTGGGGCGAGGCCATCCAGAAGGTCACGGGCACCGAGGGCATCCCGGCATACGACCCCGCCGTCTACCAGCAGGTGCTCGACGCGGCCGACACCTTCATCTTCCCCGGCGTCGTGCCCGGCACGGGGCCGTTCCCCCGCTCGACCTCACGGCTCTGGGAGCGGGGCACGTGCTATTCGCTGGAGGACATCAAGGCGGGCAAGGCGAAGCCGGAGTGCTTCGCCGACGCGACGCGGGCCTACGCGGTGCTGAACTGTGGGGTGGCGGTGCAGAGCCGCGAGCAGCTCGTCGGCGTCGGGCTCCAGGACGGGATGCCGATCTACGTCGAGGGCGGGTTCCGCAAGAATCTCGACTACCAGGCG
>CAZDNN010000128.1:0-12960 GCA_964506385.1 uncultured Planctomycetota bacterium | reverse complement strand
TCGCCGCCGACGGCATGAAGGCAACGGTACGCATCGAGGCGGACCCCGCCCAACTCCAGGACAGCAATCGCCTGGACCTCAAGCTCGAGGGCCGCGGCGAGGTCGCCTACACGGCCACGCTGGAAGGCATCACCGATGGCGTGCCGCCCGCCGACGAGGGCAAGCCGCTCCAGGTCAAGCGGCGCTATGCGGCCTCGCCGCTGCTCTTCGATGGCGTCGCGATCCCGCGGGGCTTCGCCACCATCTCCGGCGAACACAAGGCCATCGAGAACCCCGTGGACGAGCTGCCCGTGGGCACGACGTGCGACGTCACCCTCGAGGTCCACACCCGTGACAAGCAGCGCTACCTGGTCGTCGAGGACTTCGTGCCCGCCGGCACGTCGGTGGTCGAGGCCACGGTGAGCGGGGGCTTCGACCGCTTCGAGCTGGGCGACGGCAAGGACTACGTCGAGAAGAAGCACACCCTCGCGCTGGCCGAGGTCGAGAAGCCGGGCGCCTATCTCATCGTGTGCAAGGCCGAGGAGGTCGAGTGCTCGGGCATGCTGCTCGTCAGCGAGCTCAGCCTCCACGTGCAGGAGGATCCCAAGAGCGGGCGGGTGCGGGTGACGGCCCGCGACGCGGACGGGAAGTACAAGCGGAAGGTCTACGTGAAGATCGTCGGCTCGGCAGGCGACGACTTCCGCAGCGGCCGCACCGACCTCCGCGGCGTCTTCGAGGCCACCAAGGTGCGCGGCCTCGCCACCGTCATCGCGCGCGAGGGCGACCACTACGCCTTCCACCGCGGACTGGTGCCCCTGATGATGGACGACAAGCAGTACACGATCCAGTACCGCAACGGTCGCATCGTCGTCGTTCACACCCCAGAGGTCGCAAAGCAGCTCGAAGCACAGCCCGCTCCCGAGCCTGCGGCGTCCGACGAACAGGCTGAGCTGGGCAACGTCAAGGCACGGCTCCGCAGCTTCCAGGGGAAGGCCGGCAAGGTCTGGCAGGACCAGACCCGCAGCGAGACCCGCGGCGTCGCCGTCCAGGCCGCACAGTGACCGGCGCTGCCTTGCCTGCCGGAGGGCGAGGCTCCTGCCGAGCCGTCTTGCTCCGTGTGGCTGTCTTCGCGGGCGGGGCTAGAATTCCCCGCGTCGCCTCTCTGCCTCGCGCCGCTCGCGCTCGCGGCGCTCGGCGGCGGCTCTCTCTCGCTCGTGGGCCTCGCGCTGCTCGTCGAACTCGCGGAAGTGCCGCTCGAGGGTGGTGCGGAAGGCCTCGAATTCCTCCGTGCGGCCGGCGAGCCGGAGCTCGCGGGCGCGCTGGTGGATCTGCCTCTCGAGGCGTTGCACCTCGGGGCCGCGCTGGGCCTCGGCGAGTGCCCGCATGCGCCCCACCAGTTCCTCGGCCTGCTCCGCGGCTGCGTCGCGGAGCCCCTTGAGATCGGCTGGCTTGAAGTCCCGGGTGATCCGCTCGTAGGTCTTGAGCGCCTCGTCGGCCATGTCCGCGCGGCGGTAGAGGGCTGCCAGGCGCTGGAGGAGCGCGAGCTTCTCCCCCGTCTCCTGGGACTCGGCGACGAGCTTCTCGACGATCTGGGCTGCCTCGGCACCCCTTCCCGCCTCGATGAGCGACCCGAGCAGATAGTGGAGGGCGTGGTATCGGTAGGCCCCCCTCACCATGGCGTAGTGCTTCGCCGCGAGGTCGGAGTCCTTGAGGTGGCGGCGGGCGATCTCGCCGAGGTTGAAGTGGGTGGTGCTCGCCAGCTCTCGGCCGGGCTGGCCCTCGAGCACCTTCTCGAGAGCTGCGGCAGCGGCTTTGGCATCGCCGCGGGCGAGCTGGATCTCGGCGATGTTGTAGCGGGCGGCGGCAATGGCGTCCATCGGCGCCTGGCGCAGGTGCGTGGCCCAGTAGCGCTCGACCTCTGCTCGCTCCTCGCCCCGTACTTGACCGAGGATGATGCCGTCGGCCATTTCCTCCATGGCACGCTGGCGTTCCTGCTCCTCCCCTTCCCAGCGGCGCGGCTCGCCAGCCAGTGCGAAGGCCGGGAGCAGCAGAGCGACGACAAGAGCCCACCTGGCCATCTGGCGTTCCTCCTCGCAGCATACCCCTCACCCGGGGTGCATTCTACCGCTCGCGCCTCGGGGGTCAAGCCCCGATTGGGTTCGTGGCCCCCGCTACCGGAACTACTGGTTTCCGCTGGGACGATGATATCACACTTGGTCAAGTGTGATATCATCGTCCCAGCGCGCCTCGCCTGATGGCGACCCTCTGCCCCAGGGCTCGACTGGGCGATGTCGGGCGTTGACATGGCGTGCGGGGTGGCTAGAATGGCTGGGGAGAGAGGATGGCGCCTTGGAGGAGAGCGCAGTGGGTGGCCCAGAGCATCACGATGAGGAGGGCCTGCGGGCGGAGCGCCTCGAGAGACGGCGGCGACGCGCCGCGGCGCAGCAGCAGACGAACGTCGCGATCACCATCGGCGGCATCGTGCTCGTGCTCGCCATCATCTTCGTGGTGTGGCTCAGCACCCGCGAGCCGCCTCCGCCGCCGCCCGAGGTGCGCGCCGCACGGGAGAAAGCCGAGTCGGAGCGGCTCGAGAAGATGCTGCCGGACCCCGTGCCGACCGTGCTCCGCCGCAAGAAGACCGACGAGGAGTTGGAGGAGGAGAAGCGCCAGCGGCTCTACCGCAAGGGCCTCTCCGGCGACGCGCTCCGCAAGCAGATCGACAAGGAGTACCACGCGGCGCTCCGCCGCTCGCGGATCTACCGCAAGCGGGGCGACTGGAATGCGGCGATCAAGACTCTCGACGAACTGACCGAGCGCTACGACGATGAGGAGCTGCGCCTGCGGGTCCAGCCCGAGCTCGACGAGCTGATGGAAGCGATGACCGATGCGTGGAAGGACGCCAAGCGTCACGCCGACCAACTGGCGGGCAACCACGAGTTCCGCGACGCGCGGGAGCACTTGATGAAGTTCGCCGAGGCATCGGGTGTCGATGCGTATGCCGAGGAGGCGAAGGAGGTCGGGGATCGGTACCTGGAGCAGCGCGCGGCCTACCTCGCGCAGCAGTACCGCGAGGCTATCACGCCCGTCAACGCTTTGCTGCCGGAGTGGAAGCTCGAAGAGGCCCTGGCTGAGGCGCAGAAGCTGCGCTTCGAGGAGCCCGAGTATAGGGAGAAGCTCCGCAGGCGGATCGCGGAGTTGCGCGCGCTGGTCGAGCTGAAGACGGCGATGATCCACAAGATCAACCGCGCCATGCCGCGTATCAGCAAGCGAGCCATCCGCGCTCCGGGAATGGCAGGCGAGATGACGGACGCGAGCGCCGCCGGCCTGAAGGCGGAGACGGCCGACGGGCGGGCCGAGGAGTACACCTGGATCAGCATCGGCCCCGAGGCGGTGATGCGGCTGGCGTTGCTGTGTGGCGACCAGAAGGACCGGAAGCACCGCCTCGCCGTCGCCCGCTTGCTGATCGAGGTCGGGCATCTCAAGCGAGCGAAGATGCAGCTCGAGGCGGCGAAGAACCTCGGCGCCGACACTGCCGCCGCCGAGGAGCTCCTCGCCAGCAAGGAGGCCGCGGCTGGGGAGGGCTGAGGCAGGCGGCCCCCTGCACTCCCGCTACGTGCGTGGGGACATGATGACGCGGCGGCCGGCCCGAACAGGCGGCCGCCGCGTGGTGGGCCTGGGGGAGATGGGCTCAGGACATGGCGAGACGAATGATGACGTAGGCGAGGTGAACGCCGAGGTAGATGGCGGGCACGGCGATCATGGCGGCCCGCCGACTCGTCCTGGTGACGTGGATGAACGTGCGGTAGATGAACAGCACATTCGCGGGGACCGCCACAGGGAGGACGATCGCCAGCGCGAAGGCATCGACGAGGCCCGATGGGATCCACAACAGCCCGAACAGGACCAGCCCCAGCGTCGCCGTCGGGATCGACGACACCCCCAGCAGCGACAGGCCATCCTTCCAGTCGGCCGGGCTCTTGAGTACGGGGCCGAAGGCGATCATCAGCGCGCCGAACGACAGGCCGTAGAGGATGATGGCGTGGAGGATGGCCCTCCCGAAGATGGTCCAGCCGCCGCCCGGGCCGACGAGCAGCAGCGGCTGTGCGTCCTTCTGGATGGCCAGCACGACAGCCATCAGGGCGAAGACGATGGTGCCGAGCGCTATCCAGGTGACGGCGAAGCAGACGGGCTTCTTGTCGAGAACCGCGGTCAGGCCCTCGTCGGGATCCCTGACGAGGGCCGCCATGTCGCCGAAGAAGCCCTTGACGTGCTCGGCACCCGGCAGGGGGGAGCCGGGGGGCGGAGGGGCCTCGGCGAGGGTCTCGGCGAACTCATCGAGGTCGCCAAGCTGTGCCCAGGCCTCCATGCCGTCTCTCCAGACGTGGTTCCGCGCGGTGAGTTCGCGACGGAGGATCATCTCGCGGACTTCGTCCTCGGGGAAAGGCCCCCTCTGCTCACCGGCGATGCCAACGTACCACTGTGTTTCTGCCATCCGTCTCCCACCTTCGCTGAAGGGCGGTCGGGTCGTCTTCCGTATCTTGCGGGGCCCTCGTCCTGGGCTCCGTCATCCTAGGCTGCGGCGGCCTTCTGCTTCAGGAAGGCGAGGCCGTCGCGGGCGAGGCCGTCGGCGGAGTCGTAGATGTCGCGCCAGATGAATGCGGCAGCGCACAGGTCGCGGATGCCGCGCGCGAAGGTCTCGATGACCACCCAGCCGTCGTAGCCGACGTCGCTGAGGGCCGCGAACACGTCGTCCCAGGGCACCTGGCCCGTGCCGGGCTGGCCGCGGTCGTTCTCGCAGGCGTGGAAGTGGCCGAGCCGGCCGCCCAGCAGTCGGATCGCGGCTGGGGTGTCCTTTTCCTCGATGTTGGCGTGGAAGGTGTCGAGCTGGACGCTGAGGGCCGGATGATCGACAGCCTCGACCAGTGCGAGGGCGTCGGCGGCGGTGTTGAGGAAGTAGGTTTCGAAGCGGTTGAGCGGCTCGATGGCGAGGACGACGCCGGCGCCGCCGGCATATTCGGCGGCGGCCCGCAGGCCGTCGATGGCGCGCTGCCACTCGTCGTCGGTGCGGCCGCTCCCGGTTAGGAAGCCGACGGGCGCATAGAGCGGGCCGGCGACGGCCTTGATGCCCATCTCGGCCGCGATGTCCACGCAGCGCTTCAACCTGGCCAGCCCTGCGGCGCGCTCGGCGGCCTCGCCGCTCACGAGGTTCGCCCCGGGGACCAGTGTGGCGCAGCCTGTGGCCTCGATGCCCGCGGCTTCGAGCGCGCGGCGCGTCGGCGCGGGGTCGAGCGAGTCGAGATCGATGAAGGGCAGCTCGATGCCGTCGTAGCCGATATCGGCCACCCTGGCGATCAGGTCGAGATCGTCGGCCGAGAACGACACGGTGTAGAGCAGGGCGTTGAGGCCGAAGCGCATGGGGAGACTCCAATCACGCGGGCGAAATGGATGGATGGATGAATGGGTGGGTGGATGAATGGAACGGAGAGGAGATCGCTAGCGGCTGTCTTCTCCTGTCCGTCCAATCATCCATCCACCCATCCAATCCTCCAATCGTCGTGCCTACGGCACGACGACGGGCTTCATCGGGTTGTCCACCCGGTCCTTGACCTTGCCGAGGGCATCAGCGAGGTCAGCGAGCGGGAACTGGTGCGTGACGAGCGGCGAGACGTCCACGAGGCCGGAGCCGAGGGCCTGGAGCGCCGTCTGCCACGTCCCCGGCGCGAGCCACGAGAAGCGGATCGTCTTGTCCCAGAGGATCGAGTCGAGCACTGGGACCGGGAGCACGTCCTTGTCGCCGGGCAGGCCGAAGAAGACGATGGTCGAGCGGCGGCCCGAGATCGCGAGCGCGAGCTGCATGGCGGGCACCGCGCCCGTGGGCACGATAACGCGGTTGGCCATCTTGCCGTCGGTCATGTCGCCGATCTTGGCCTTGACGTCCTCGACGTAGTAGGGCGAGTCGGGGTCGGTGCAGTTGATGATGAGGTCGGCGCCGAGCTGCTTGCCGATCTCGAGGCGGTAGTCGTCGCCCGTGGCGCCGATGAGCACCACGGTGCCGGCGCCGGAGCTCTTGGCGAGCTGGAGCATCATGCAGCCGATGGCGCCCGGGCCGATGACGACGCAGAAGTTGCCGAGCTCGACCGCCAGGTTCTTGATGCCGTAGGTCGCGCAGGCGAGCGGCTCGGTGAGCGCCCCGTCCTCGTAGGACACGCCCTCGGGCAGGGGGTGCACGCCGGTGTACTTAGACTTGCTGTACTCGGCGAAGCCGCCGTCGGTCGAGACGCCGAGCACGGCCTTGTTCTCGCACAGGTTGGTCTGCCCGCGGAAGCACACGTCGCAGGCGTTGCAGTATTGCACCGGGTCGAGGACCACGCGGTCGCCGGGCTTGAAGATCCCCGCGCTCTTGGGAATGGCGCCGACCTCGACCACCTCGCCCGTGTACTCGTGGCCGAGGATGCAGGGGCCCTTGCCGTCGGGCGTTTCGAGAGAGCTGGCGCCGAAGTAGTAGGCGATGTCGGACCCGCAGATGCCGCATGCCTTGACGCGCACCAGCACCTCGTCGTCCGCGATCTGGGGGATCGGGACGTCCTCGAGCGCCATCTTCATCGGCTCGTAGAAGACCTGAGCCTTCATCGTCTCTGCCATGCCCTGTCTCCTTGCTAGTTCCCGTACTTGGCGATGTACGGCTGGAGGAAGTTCCTGGCGGCCTCGGTCACGTCCCAGGCCCCTGGCCAGAAGCACAGGTCGATGACCCACCAGTCACTGTCGTAGCCGGCCTGGAGGATGGCCGGGATGATGGCGTCGAAGTCGAGGACGCCCTCGCCGAAGGGACGGTGGGTGCTTGTCTCCTCGCCGTGGAGGGTCTCGTCGCTGTCGATGAGGTGGATGTGGTTGATGCGGCCGGTGAGCTTCTGGATGAGCTCGACGGCGCCGCCGTCGAGGATCTCGACAGGCTCGGGCTGGCGGGCGCCGACGGCGGCGACCATGTGGGCGTGGCAGGCGTCGAGGAGGATGCCGAAGTTGGGGTGGTCAACCTTCTCGGCGATGGCGACGATGTCGGAGGGCTTGTTGAAGGCGAAGCCGGGCTCGAACTCCCAGGTGACCTTCACGCCCTCGTCGGCGCCGCGCTCGGCGCACTCGCGCCACATGGCGGCGCAGGCGTCCAGCGCCTCGGCTCGCGCGGCGCCCTCGGGTCCAGGGGGAGGTGCGACGGTATCGACGCGGATGCAGGGAATGCCGATGGCCTTGCAGAAGGCGAGATTCTTCGCGAAGGTGGCGCGATAGAGGTCCTGCTTCTCCCAGGGCACGACCTCCTCGGTCCAGAAGTCCGCGGCGATCGCCGACACGTCGAGGCCGTTGTCGGCCAGGAGCTGCTTGAGCTCGTCCTGTCTCTCTGGCGTGGCGTAGTCGTCGGGGTGAGCGTGGGGCTTGAAGCCGCCGAGCTCAATGCCGTCGAAGCCCAGCTCGCCCAGCCGCTTGCACACGTCCGGCAGGAGGATCGGGTTGTCCTCGTACGGCCCAAAGGTATAGGCCCAGCTACCGATGGAGAGCTTCACCGCCACGGCAGACTCCCTTCATGCCAGAAGCCATGGGAACGAACGACCCATCTCACCAGAACCAGCCGAGAGTATAGGCGCCTGCGCCGGAAATGTCAAGACGCTGGCGGCCAGATCCTGCCTCCGCGCCGTCCCGATACGGTGCAAGGGGCCTGTGGCGGGGCGTGGGCGGGGCTCAGGAGCGCCGCAAAGCCTTGCGGGACAGGGGATTGCTGCCGAAAAAGCGATTGACGCGCCCGGGGCAGTTCCGTACAATGAATGTGTAGAGAGCGTCGTTGCCAAGCGGGCCGCCTCGCCTGCTGAGGAGAATCTGTATGCGCCGCCAACGTCGTGGCATGACCCTGACCGAGCTCCTCACCGTGGTCTCCGTCATCGCCATTCTTGCCTCCATGATGTCCCCTGTGCTCCTGCGCGCCCATAAGGAGGCCATCCGGCGAAACTGCATGGGCAACATCAAGGAGCTCAGCGTCGGGCTCCAGCTCGTGGCCAACAGCAACTTCGGCAAGCTCCCCCAGTGCTTCGACCAGGAGGCACAAACCACCTCACCCAGCCAGAACAAGCAGCCCATCGAGGATACCTGGTGGTACCGCAAGGTCGCCCGCGTCCTGTTCCCCACCGCCAGGTACAAGGATATCGACAACACGTCGAACACGATCCTCTACGACCACCTCAACGTGCCGTACCACGCCAAGTACCGCAACGACAACTCCGGGCCTAACTGGTGGAAGAGCGCGTCGAAGGACCACATCAGCCTCCAGCCGTTCCGCCACGAGCAATCGCCGTTCCGCTGCCCCGCTACCAAGGACTTCGTGGACGGGCGTTTCGACAAGCGGCGCACCAAGGCGGACGGCCGCGACAAAGACCGCGTCTACGACGACAACTACGGCTACAACAACACCGGCTTCGCCTACGCCGCCGGCCACGGCAAGAACGCTGATACCGAGGATCTCTTCTGCTATACCGTGGGCAACTGGTTCTTCGAAGAGAGCAAGCTCTACCATGGCCCCAACGACTCGGACGTCGGCGGCTCCTCGAACAGGCCAATCCTGGGCTACTACCCGAGACCCGGCGACCCAACGTACGACCCCGACAAGGGCTACATCGGCTGCCTGAGCGACATCTACGACCCCGGCGGCACCATCCTGCTGATGGACTATATCAAGGCGGACATGACGATGGATGCCGACCTGGGGACCGACGACCGGGGCACGGTGACCGTCAACGGCGAGCAGCGTCTCTACCCCGACGGCGCTCGCTTCCGCCACGGCGGACGAGCCAACGTCCTCTTCGCCGACGGTCACATCGAGGGCTACCGCGACAAGATCTTCCGCGCCCGGGCCGCGCTCGGCAGGCCGAAGCAGGACATCCATTGGACCGTCTACCGACGGCCCCCCACTCCCTGAATGCTATCCGACCCGCGAAAGGAGCAGAACATGGCGGAAGGGGTGAAGGCTATCACCGACGACAACTTCGAGGCCGAGGTCCTCCAGTCCACCGCCCCTGTCGTCGTGGACTTCTGGGCCGAGTGGTGCGGCCCTTGCCGGAAGGTCGGCCCCACCATCGAAGAACTCGCTGCCGACTACGGCGAGAGCGTTGTCTTCGGGAAGATGAACGTGGACGAAAGTCCCGCCACCCCCGGCCGGTTCGGCATCATGTCCATCCCCACCGTCATCCTGTTCAAGGACGGCCGGGTGGTAGACAAGATGATTGGCGCTCGTTCCAAGGCCGACTACAAGAACTGGATCGACTCGAAGATCTGACAACGACACCGACAAGCTGGCTCCCCTCCCGCGGGAACTCATCCTGTGGGAGGGGGGTTCATGCCGTCCCACCTGCTGGGGCGACCCACCGTCCCTCAGGCTGTCACGCCCTCCCCAGCAGGCGGTCCACCGCCCGACCTATCCGACGCTCCCGCATCAGCGCCTCGCCGACCAGAACCGCGTTGGCGCCCCACATCGCCACCTGCTCCACGTCCGCCCGCGTCCTGATCGCGCTCTCGCTCACCAGCACGCACGCCTCGGGCACGTGCCGCGCCAGGCGCCGCGTCGTCGCCAAGTCGGTCCGGAAGGTCTGAAGGTCGCGGTTGTTGATGCCCACGACCCTGGCGCCCGCCCTCACCGCCTTCCGCACGGCCCGCAGCCCGTGTGCCTCCACGAGACAATCGAGCCCCAGCTCCCGCGCCTCGCCCAGCAGCGCAGCCAGCTCCCCTGGCCGCAGCACCTCCGCGATGAGCAGCACCGCGTCGGCCCCCGCCGCCCGCGCCTCGTAGAGCTGGTAGCGGTCGATGATGAAGTCCTTTCGCAGGACGGGGATCCCCACCGCCCGCCGCACCCTGCGAAGGATGGACAGCGATCCGCCGAAGAACCGCTCGTCCGTCAGCACCGAGATGGCCGCCGCCCCATGCCGCTCGTAGATCCGCGCGATCCGCGTCGGGTAGAAACTCTCGCGAATCTCCCCCGCCGAAGGCGACCGCCGCTTGATCTCCGCGATCAGCGACACCCCCGGCCCCACCAGCGCCGCGGCGAACCCCCGCGCGGGCGGCGCCGATCCCAGCGCGGCGGCCAGCTCATCCAGCGGCCGCCGCGCCTTGGCTGCCGCGACCTCCCGCCGCTTGTGCGCGATGATGCGCTCGAGCACCTTGTGCATCGCCACCGCTCGGGCCTCCAATGTTGTCGCCAACGGCGATTCTAGCCCCGCACCCGACCCGGATCAAGGCGGGCAGGCAAAGGCATGGGACCACGGAACCTGGAAACGCGGCGGCGTGTAGGTTACAGTAGAGTGGCAATCGGCCATATGCCCTGAACCCGGAGGACCGCCCAATGCGGAAGCTCGCCGCCTTCAGCCTCGTGGTTTGTCTCGCCGCGCTCGCCCCCGCCGCCGACCTGGCGAGCGTGGTCTCCGAAGAGACCTTCCTGTTCGTCGAAGTCACCGACCCTGCGGGCGTGTGGGCCGACTTCGAGCAGTCGGGCCTGCGCGACATGGTCCGCGGGATGCCCAACGGCGAGCTCCAGTTCCGCATGGGCCTCGGCCTCATCCACCAGCTCGCCCTCCAGCAGCTCGGCATCCGTCTCGGTGAGTTCTTCGGGACATACGCGCAGCGGTTCGCCATCGTCCTGCCCCAGGTGCCCGGTGGCCTCGAGACGCTGCCCTGCCTGCTCTTCGACGTTGCGGGTAAGAAGGAGGCCATGGAGGGCCTCTTGCGCAACACCGTCGAGCCCACCCTGCGGGCCAGCAACCCGAATGCCACCTTCGGCGACGACCTCCACCAGGACGTAGCCATCCGCATGCTCACCGTCGGCGGCCAGGACGCCGCCTATGCCTTCCTGGGCGACATCCTCGTCGCCGGGCCTCAGGCCACGGTCCGCCAGGTGATCGACCGCCGCGCCCTGCGCCCCCTTTCCGCCAGCAAGACATTCGCGACAGTGCGGGAGAAGCTCGCGGTCAAGAAGGGCCTGGTGGCCTACATGAACCTCCAGGCGCTCCTCCGCAACTTCCGCCCGCAGCTCGACGCCAACCCCGAGCTCGCCCGGAAGCTCGACGACCTCGGCCTCGCCACCGCCAAGTGGGCCGCGTGGGCCATGGCTTTCGACGGCCGGGGCGTTCGCGACCGCGTCTACCTCTACGCCGGCCAGCGCCAGGTCGGTCTCCTCCGCCTCCTCACCTCCCTGTCCCCCGGAGCCTCGGCCGCCGCCGCCGTCCTGCCAGACGACTGTCCTGTCCTCGCGGCCCTCACCTTCAAGGATGGCAACGAGCTCTGGCAGGCCATGCTGCGCTACCTCGAGGAGGGCGGCCAGGTCGAGCACCTGGCTCGCCTCGACGAAGGCCGCCAGCAGATCATGCTCCGCATGGGCATCAACTTCGACCAGGACTTCGTGGGCGCCCTCGGCGGCGAGATCTTCCTCGCCGCCAACCCCGACACCATCACCGAGTTCGCCGCCAAGGGCAAGCTCCCTGGCCGCAGCGACTTCCCCTACATCATCGGCCTGCGCATCGCCGACCGCCCGGCCATGCAGGCCACCGTCCACCGCGCCATCGGCTCCCAGCCCGTGGTGGGGCAGGGGGTGGACCGCAAGGTGGAGAAGCACCGCAACACCGAGATCAGCGTCCTCACCATCCCTGGGACTGAGGCGCGCCCCGCCTACGCCTTCGTGGGGGACTACCTGCTCGTAGCGAAGAGCGCCGCCCTCGTCCGCCGCTGCATCGACGCCGCTGCCGGCGAGAAGCCGCTCTCGGCGCTGCGCCAGTACCAGGTCTTCCCCAAGAAGATGCCCGCCACCTACAACGCCATGGTCTACGCCGACGTCGAGACCATCCTCGTCGCCGTGCTCACCGCCGGCAAGGGCGTGCCCGAGCAGCCCCCGATCCCCAACGACGTGGCCATTGCCAGGCAGCTCCGCCGCACCTACGCCGTCCTCGCCGCCGAGCCCGATGGAATCCTCCTCGAAACCTACACCCGGCCCGGCCTCGCCGGCATCCTCGCCGCCGTCTTCACCTCGCAGACGGTCCAGACCACCCCGGTCGCCGCCGAGCCCCAAGTCCCGAGAAGCGACTTCTGACCGGAGCGAACGGCGCTTGAAAAGCCGCTGCCACCTGCTATAATACTCGTGTCTTCGCCGGGATGGCGGAACTGGCAGACGCGCTAGGTTGAGGGCCTAGTGGCCTTCATTGGCTGTGGGGGTTCGAATCCCCCTCCCGGCACCATGGGCCCGCATCCGCCGTCGTCCGCAAGGGCGACGGCGGCTGTGGCGCTGGGGGCTACCGCCGGTCTCATCCTCCCTGCCCTTCATCGCGTCGGAGTGGTACGACAGAGGGCGCTGCGCGGAGCATTCGGGCCGGCCACGTATTGACAGCGCGGCGCGCGGGGCCTACAATGAGCCGCGTCATGAGCACCATCGCTAGCGGAGGTCCGCCGTGAGCGAGGAACTGGAGGCGCAGGCAGCCGAGTTCGCGCGCGACTTCGCGGCGCTGCGCGAGGCGATCGGCCAGGTGATCGTCGGCCACGGCGACGTGGTCGAGGGGGTGCTGACCGCGCTCTTCGCGGGCGGGCACACGCTGCTCGAAGGCGTGCCGGGCCTCGGCAAGACCCTGCTGGTGCGGACCCTCGCTGGGGCGCTGGACCTGGCGTTCTCGCGGATTCAGTGCACGCCTGACCTGATGCCCGCGGACATCCTGGGGACGAACGTCCTGCTGGAGGACGAGACGGGGGGCCGCACCTTCCGCTTCCAGCGGGGGCCGCTCTTCGCCAATGTCATTCTGGCCGACGAGGTGAACCGCGCGACGCCCAAGACCCAGAGCGCCCTGCTCGAGGCCATGCAGGAGCGCACCGCGACCGTCGGCACCGAGACCCATCCGCTGCCGAGTCCCTTCTTCGTGCTCGCCACGCAGAACCCCATCGAGATGGAGGGGACGTACCCGCTGCCCGAGGCGC
>CAZDNN010000127.1:5117-12960 GCA_964506385.1 uncultured Planctomycetota bacterium | reverse complement strand
GTCGGGGCGGCGGATGACCTCGGCGAGGATCACGGCGCGGCGCAGTTCGGCCATCGTGGGCGCCGTGCCGAGCGGGCCGAGGGCGCCCGACGCGCGCTCCCACCTCACGATGGTCGCCGGCGCCGTCTCCGCGTCGAGGAGCTCGACGGCCTCCGACGGCTCTACCGGCTGGGGCCGAGAAGATGCCCGGCGAGGCCGGGCGCGGCGCCGCGGCTCCTCGGCGGGGGTGGCCCGGACGACTATCGCCTCCGCCACCCTCTCCTGCGGGGGAGTGGGCCGGTGGCGCTGCGGGGGACGCGGCTGCGCCGGCGCCGCGGCGCGCGCCGGCTCCTCCTCCTGCACCTGGACGCCGATGCTCTCGAGGTAGTGGCGGGCCTCTTCGTCGCCGGCCTCGCGGGGCGCGCGCCTCTCCTGGCCGCGCGGGGCCTGCTGCGCAGGGGGGGCCTCCTGCTCCTCGCTGCCCGCGCCGATGGCTGTGAGGAAGCTGCGGATCTCGTCGCCCGGCGTCCGGGCCGCCGCAGGCCGCTGCTGGCCCCGCCGGGTGGGGGGCTGCCCCCCACCCGACTTGGCCATGAGCTTCTTGAGCACCTGGCCGATGATGACGAAGATGACGACAATGACGGCGAAGATGATCTGCGCGATGCCTTCGCCACCGTTGGCGAGCACGTGGCAGAGATCACTCATCGGACCCGCTCCTTATCGGTGTCGGGCCGGGGGGTCACGTGGCCGGCGGCGCGGGGCGGCTGCTGCCCTCGTCGCCGCCGATGGCCTCGCGCATCGAGGTATCGGCTTGGATGTTCTGAAGTCTATAGTAGTCCATTATGCCGAGGTTGCCCTCTCGGAACGCCTGTGCGATGGCTCTGGGGACCTCGGCCTCGGCGCGGATGACCTCGGCTCGCATCTCCTCGACGCGGGCGCGCATCTCCTGCTCCTTGGCGAGCGCCATTGCGCGGCGCTCTTCGGCCTTGGCCTGCGCCACGCGCTTGTCGGCCTCTGCCTGGTCGGTCTGGAGACGCGCGCCGATGTTCTGGCCTACGTCCACGTCACCGATGTCAATGGAGAGGATCTCGAAGGCGGTGCCTGAGTCGAGGCCCTTTGCGAGGACGACCCTGGAGATGCTGTCGGGGTTCTCGAGCATCTCCTTGTGGGAGGCGGCGGAGCCGATGGTGGTGACGATGCCCTCGCCGACTCGGGCGATGATGGTCTCCTCGGTGGCGCCGCCGATGAGGCGGTCGATGTTGGCGCGGACGGTGACGCGAGCCTTGGCCTTGACCTCGATGCCGTCCTTGGCCACGCCGGCCACCGTTTCCTTGCCGCTGCCGCGTGCGGGGCAGTCGATGACCTTGGGCAGGACGGAGATGCGGACAGCCTCCTCGACGTCGCGTCCTGCGAGGTCGATCGCGGCGGCCTTCTGGAAGTCGAGGGGGATGCCGGCCCGCATCGCGGCGATCAGGGCGTTGACGACCTTCTGGACGTTGCCCTGGGCGAGGAAGTGGGCCTGGAGCTGGCCGAGCCGCACGTCCAGGTCGGCCTTGTGGGCGGCCACCATCGCGTCCACCACTGCCTGGACGTCGCCGCCGGCGAGCTGGAAGCTCTCGAGGTCCCGGACCTCGAGCTTGATGCCTGCCTTGTGGGCGGTGATGAGGGAGCGGACGACGATGGGCACCATCTGCTCGCCGCGGCCGCGGCCGCCGACGGCCAGGTAGTGGGCTTCGAGCCCCCGCACCGGCAGCTCGATCCCCGCCTGCTTCGCCGTGATCCGCTGCTCGACGACCAGCGAGGAGTTCACCTTGCGGAACCGCATGCCGACGAGCTCGACGAAGGTGACCCGCGCGCCGGCGGCGAAGGCCTGGATCCAGAGGTTGAAGAAGCTCGCCACGACCACGAGCATGATGACGACGATGATGCCCAAGACCCCGAGCAGGATCCACATAGCAGGCTCCTTCTCCCACGATGAAGGGTCAGACGCTCGTTCACTCTATATGGCGGGCGCGGCGGCCCGCCGGACGATTCACACGGTCACGCGCCGCACGACGACGCGATTGCCCTCGACGGCCACGACCTCGACCCGCGCCCCAGCATCCACCCGCTCGCCCTCGGCCACGACGTCCACCCGCTGGCCGTCGATGAGCGCCGCGCCGGCCGGGCGGAGATGGGTCTGCGCCACCCCCGTCTTGCCGACGAGCTGGCGATGCTTCTCCTGCTGGGTCGCGCCGTGCGGGGCATTGCGCGTCACTTGCACGGCCGCCGGGCGCTCCTCATCGCCCTCGCCCTCCTCGCGATCGAGCACCAGCCCGCGGCCCCACCGGCTACGCGACGCGTACTGCATCAGCACGAAGAGCACGGCCGAGAGGCCGACCGTCGCGCCGATGCCGACGGCCCAGGCCGCCAGCGCGCCGGCTGCCTGGTACGTGTACCACACCGCCAGAGCGACCGCGACCACCAGCAACGCAAAGAGCAGCCAGCCAAGCGGGTGGGCGAAGAAGATGGGAACCACGTCTCTGCCCCTTCCCACGATCCCGCGCCGCGCCCGCGGTCACACCCGGACACGCCGCACCACGATGCGGTTGCCCTCGACGGCCACGACGCGGACGCGGCCGCCGGCGTCGATCATCTCGCCCTCGGTCACCACGTCAACGCGGCGGCCGTCAATCGTCGCCACGCCGGCGGGCCGCAGGTCGCTCTGCGCCACCCCCTCCTTGCCGATCAGCGGCCGCATCTCGTCCTCGTCCGTGCCGCCCTCGGCGGTGACCCGCGAGGTCTCGCTGGCCGTGGCCTCCACCTCGACACCCTCATCGGCCGGGTCGTAGAGCACCAGGCCGCGGCCGAACCGCGTGCGCGGGATGATCTTGAAGCCGAAGTAGAGGATCGCGATGGCCAAGACGGGCGCCACGACGCCCATGATCCAGGCAGCCGTGTCGCCCGACGTGCTGTAGGCCTGCCACACGCTGAGAGCGAAGCTGCACAGCGCGCCCATCGTGAGCAGCCCGAAGGACGGGATGAAGACTTCGAGCACCACGAGCATCACGCCGACGGCGAACAGGAAGATCGCGAGTGTCACGCCTGGCCTCCGTCAGGTCACCCGTTTGACGACGATGCGGTTGCCCCGCACCCGACAGATCTCGATCGGCTCGCCCGGCTGGATCAAATCGCCCTCCGTCACCACGTCGAGCGGCTCGCCATCGAACTCGGCACGGCCCGCAGGGCGCAGCATCGAGACCGCCGTGCCCCGCCTGCCCACCAGCGCCTGCTCGCGCCTCTGCTCCGCCGCCGCCGAAGGCGCCGGCGACACCGACTCGGTGACAGCCGTCGGACTCGTGGACGGCGCCGGCGCGGCAAGAACCAGTCTACCGATGTACGGCGCCTTGTGCAAGTAGCGCGCGACCACAACGAGCGCGACGAACGTCCCCGCCATGACGAAACCCAGCACCGCCAGGTTCCGCTCGAACTCGCGCCACTCCCACGACGTCTCCGGCCAGACGAACGACTGGAGCGACAGCAGCAGGCTCGCGACCATGCACAGGATCCCCGCGACGCCCATGATCCCGAACCCCGGCGTGACGAAGAGCTCGACCGCCAGCAGGCCCACCCCGACCACGAACAGCGCGATCTCCCACACTTCCGCAAGCCCCGCCACGTGCTTCCCGAAGAAGAAGATCGAAAGCAGCGCCAGCCCGGCGAAGCCGAAGACCCCGAACCCCGGTGTCTTCAGCTCGATGATGATCCCCAGGATCCCCAGCATCAGCAGCACGGGAGCCACCCAGTCGAGGTACCGCACCGCCTTCTCCGACCAGTTCCAGTCGAGGACCCTGATCTCGACCTCGCGGTCGGCGATGCCGTAGACCTCCAGGATGTCCTCGCGGCTCTCCACCACCGCCTTGGCGAAGCCATACTTCTTCGCCTCCGTGTCGGTCAGGGTCAGCAGCTCGTCCTTGTGGACGACCTTCTTTGTCTCCACGTAGCGGTCGCGCTCGGCCGGGGTCAGGTTGTCGAAGTCCTTGCCCGTGAGGTACTCGGTCTTGCCGTCGGCCGTCTTGCACGCGTAGACCTCGATGTCCTCGGTCACCATGGCCATGGCGAGAGCGATGGGGTACTTGCCCTCGCAGAAGTTGCGCCAGCGTGCCCGCATGGGCGACTCGTATTTCTCGAGCCGCACCGGCTTGCCCTCCTGGCTCACGATCTGGCAGTCCCCGAGGTTCGAGCCCGAGTGCATCACGATCTCGTCGCACGCCACGGCGATGAAGGCGCCGCCCGAGAGGGCCATATCGTTCACATAGGCCACGGTCCGCGGCGTCTTGATGTCGAACATCATCTTGGCCACGCGGGAGGCGAGATCGACGCGGCCCCCCGGGCTGTTGATCTCGAAGATGATGAGAGCCGGTCCGGGGTCCATCTCCGCCACGGCCTTGAGGCGGCGCTCGAGCGAGTAGCGCATGCCGTGGCCGATGATGCCGGTGAGCGGGATGACGACCACCGTGTTGCCGTCGCCGACGGGGCCGAGGCGTGCCTTCTTCGGCGTGGCCTCGCCCGTTGCGGCCGTGGGCGCCTTGCCGGCGGGCAGGAGCGGGCTGAGGTTGTCAGCGGTCACCGCGAGCTTGATCGCCGCGGCCTGCGGGGTGCTCACCAGCCCGACGGCGAGGCCGAGGCGGACGGCGTCGGCGGCCGCGAGGTCGGCCCGCTTGCGTTTCTCCACGACCCGCTCGCTGCGGATGATGCTGTCGGGCTTCTCGGCCATCCGGCGGCGGAACTCGTCGGCGGGGAGGAACGCGGCCTGTCCCTCGCGCCCCTCCTGGACGACCGCGAAGACCTCCGTGTCGGGCGTCACGAATGCCTCATAGAGCGCCTTCAGGCGCGGGCGGGCGGCGCTGTAGCGGCGGGCCGCCTGGAGGAGCTGCCCCCGCTCGGCGTCCGTCGCAGGCGGCTGGAAGGCGGCGGGGTCGATGGCGACGAGCCGCGAGCGCGGAGCCATGAAGAGGCGATCGCAGGGCAGGGCCAACGCGGTGGTCGCGGCGGACCCTGGCGCCTGCGCCAGGGCGACGGTCTCGACGCCCTTGTCGCGCAGCCTGTAGATGGCGTCGGCGAGGCTGAGGGCCATGGCCGCCGAGCCGTTGGCCGTGTGGAGGTCGAGGATCACAATGCCGGGGTCCGCGCCCTTGCGGCTCGCGAGCCGGGCCGCCGCCGTCCGCAGGCGGCTCGTCGCCTGCTCGACCAGGAAGGCATCGACGGGGCCGTAAAGCGACACCAACACGGCCTGGCGGCCCGTCCCGGCGACGGCGGCCGCGCCCCACGCGGCGAGGGCCAGCACGATAGCAATGGGCCGACGCATGACCTGCCCCCGTCCTGACATATCGGTGCACCCGTCCTCATTCACCACAGCGCCATGTATAGCGCGCCCCCCGGGTGTAGTCAAGCGCCAGATGCCGCCGGCTTTTCGCTTGACACCGCGATGCCGCCGGCTATACTGGAAGCACCCCGTCGAGGTTCCCCGCCAAGAGTGGCTTGCCCCCATGCCTCCCAAGGATGCTGTTGCCGCGTCGGACCCCGCACTGACCGCGATGGAGCGGCTGCTCGACCTCAACCGCAAGGGCGGGCAGGCCCCCGCGCCGCCCCCCGTGCGGGCGCGCCGTCGCCCTAAGCGCCGGGCCGAAGGGCCCGCCGAGCCGGGCGTGCAGCCGGTCCCGCTCGATCGGATCAGCCCGAACCCCGATCAGCCGCGGCAGGCCTTCGACGACGCCGCGATCGACGAGCTGGCGGAGTCGCTCCGCACCCAGGGCATCATCCAGCCGCTGCTCGTACGGCCCCATCCAGAGGAGGAGGGGCGGTTCCAGATCGTCGCGGGCGAGCGCCGGTTCGTCGCCGCCGGGCGGGCGGGGCTCGAGGCCGTGCCGTGCATCGTCCGCGAGCTCGACGACCGCCAGACCTTCATCCTGTCGGTGGCTGAGAACGTGGCCCGCGAGGCGCTGAACCCCCTCGACGAGGCCGCCGCCTACCGCCGCATGCTCGACGAGCGGTACGTGGCCAACCAGGGCGAGATCGCCGGGTTCGTCGGCATCCACCGCACGCGGGTCTCCCGCAAGCTCAAGCTCCTGAAGCTCGACCCCCGCATCCAGGACCACATCCGCTCCGAGCCCGCCGCCGCGCTCTCCCAGACCCACCTCGAAGAGCTCTCCCGCCTGGAGGCGGGCGACCAGCAGTACGAGCTCTACCGCGCCGCCGTCGCACGCGGCCTCTCCACCAGGGAGCTTCAGGCGCGCGTCCAGGCCGTCCTCGCGCCCCCGCGCCGGCACCGCGCGCGGGTCGCCCGCAACACCATCGAGCTGGAGGACGGCGCACGCCTGGTCGTCTATCCCACCAAGGTCACCCTCAGCATCCCACGCCAGGCGGGCGAGGCGGTGGACCTCGCCCGCGTCGCCGCTCGGCTCGAAGCCGTCGCAGCCGAGCTCAGAGCCCGCCTGCCCCAGACCCACGGCTAGCCGCCCCGCCCGCTCGCCCGATCTCGTCCGACGGTGGCCGCAAATGGGGCAACGCAGGCCGGCACGAGAAAATGGCCTGCCGTAACAGACCGCCATTCCAAGACTTAGGCAGAGGGACACGGGGCATGCGGCCCGGCATGGGATTTGCTGTCACCTTGCGCGGCGTTGGCAAGGGAGGCATCTTCTCATCGAGGGCCGGATGATGAGTACGTCGGGCAAGAGACTGGTGTTGGCCGGGATCGGAGGCTTTCTGGCGGGAGCAGCGGCCGTGGCGATCGCCGTCGCCGTGGCCATGCCGCCGCTGATGATCGTGCGCCACGAGAGCACCCTGCCGTTCGACGAGACGGTGGCCGCTCTCGAGCAGGCGATCCGCGACAACGGCTGGGCGTCGCCGGGGACGATGGACCTGAACAAGGCGATGGCGAAGCACGGCGTGAGGTTCGAGCCGAGGGTCCGGCTGATCAAGCTCTGCAAGGCGTCCTACGCCGCCCGGGTGCTCCAGGACCACCGGGACCTCGCCGCCCTCATGCCCTGCACCCTGGCCGTCTATGAGGCCGACGACGGCAAGGTCTATATCTCGAAGATGAACACCGGCTTGATGGGCAAGCTCTTTGGTGGTACAGTGGCCGAGGTGATGGGCGGCTCCGTCAGCGCGGAAGAGGCCGAGATCCTCGAAGCCGTAACCCAGTGACCAAGCCGCTGCCCACACCCCACACCCGCGCGACAGCAGGAGGAAGCCGATGAACGCAGGGCGGGCTACCGTCCGATTCGCGCTGGATCGTCCCAAGCTCGTCACAGGGCTCATGGTCGCTGCCACCCTCATCCTGGCGGCGCTCATCCCGATGGTGAAGGTGGACACGGACCCCGAGAACATGCTCTCGGAGACCGAGGCGGTCCGCGTGTTCCACAACGAGATGAAGCGCGAGTTCACACTCCACGACATGGTCGTCCTCGGAATCGTCAACGAGAAGGACCCCGACGGCGTCTTCAACCCCGACTCGCTGGCGAAGGTCTACCAGCTCACGAAGTTCGCCGAGAAGCTCCGCTGGCCCGACCCCCACGACCCGGAGAAGGAGGTCGGGGTCATCGAGGTCGATCTGCTCGCGCCGTCGAGGGTGGACAACATCGAGCCAGTGCCTGGCCAGCCGGGCACCGTGCGCTTCGAGTGGCTCATGGCCGAGCCGCCGACGACCCGCGAGGCGGCTCAAGCCATCCGCGCGAAGGCCAAGAGCAACCCCCTGCTCGACGGCACCCTCGTGAGCGAGGACGGCAAGGCCCTCTGCCTCTACCTCCCGCTCACCTCGAAGGACCTCTCCTACAAGGTCTACTCTGAGCTCAAGGAAGAGATCGCGACCCTGAAGGGGGACGAG
>CAZDNN010000127.1:0-5017 GCA_964506385.1 uncultured Planctomycetota bacterium | reverse complement strand
CTACAAGGTCTACTCTGAGCTCAAGGAAGAGATCGCGACCCTGAAGGGGGACGAGGAGTATCACATCACGGGCCTGCCCGTGGCCGAGGACACCTTCGGCGTCGAGATGTTCATCCAGATGGCCGTCTCGGCGCCGCTCGCTATGCTGATCATCTTCATCCTCATGTTCGTCTTCTTTCGCAAGCTGGTGCTCATCGTGAGCCCGCTGATCGTGGCGATGGTGAGCGTCGTGTGCACCATGGGCCTGCTGATCGGCACGGGCCACACGGTGCACATCATGAGCTCGATGATCCCCATCTTCATCATGCCCATCGCCGTCCTCGACTCGATCCACATCCTGAGCGAGTTCTTCGAGTACTACCAGCAGACGAAGGATCGGCGGAAGACGAGCGAGCGGGTGATGGAGGAGCTCTTCACCCCGATGCTCTACACGTCGCTGACCTCGGCGGCGGGCTTCGCGTCGCTGGCGCTCACGCCGATCCCGCCGGTGCAGGTCTTCGGCGTGTTCGTGGCCATCGGCGTCATGCTGGCCTGGGTGCTGACCGTGACGTTCATCCCCGCCTACACGATGCTCATCCCCGAGCGGTGGCTGGCGAACTTCGGCGCCGTGCGGCACGAGGACGAGGCGGTGACGCGCCTTGGCAAGATGCTGCGGTGGCTCGGCGGCTTCGCCTACCATCGCGCCAAGCTCATCCTGGTGGCCACCCTCATCGTCGCGGCCGTCGCAGGCTACGGCATCAGCCGCATCCAGATCAACGACAACCCCGTCAAGTGGTTCACCAAGGGGCACCCCATCCGCGTGGCCGACCGCGTGCTCAACGAGCACTTCGGCGGCACCTACATGGCCTACCTCGTCCTCGAGCCCGAGCAGACCGAGCGGAAGGCCGCCGGTGTGTCGAAGGCGCTCGATGGCCGCTTCGAGAAGCTCATCGTCACACTCAAGGAGGACTTCCCGGAGGCGGTGCCCACCGTCGAGCAGGCCCGCGCCCTGGCCGCCGGCATGGCGAAGCAATCGGCGTCGGGCGATGCCCTGCTCGACGCCCTCTCCGAGGAGGTCGCGAAGCGCAAGGCCGCGGCCGAGGGCGATGCCGCCGACGCATGGGCCGAGGTGGCCGGCGCCGTCGGCTCCGAGGAGCTCGCGACCCAGACCTTCAAGCGTCCCGACGTGCTCCGCTACATCCACGACTTTCAGCAGGCCCTCCTCGACACCCAGGTCGTCGGCAAGAGCAACTCGGTGGCCGACATCGTCCGCAAGGTCTACAAGGAGCTCATGGAGGGCAACGACGCGTACTACCGCATCCCCGACACCCAGGCCGCCGTGGCACAGTGCCTGCTGTCGTTCCAGAACAGCCACGACCCCGACGACCTGTGGCACATGGTCACCCCCGACTACCGCAAGGCCAACCTCTGGGTGCAGCTCCGCAGCGGCGACAACCGCGACATGGAGAAGGTCGTCGCGTTCGTGGACAGCTACCTCGCCGAGCACGCGCCGCCCGTGTCCCTGCGCCACCGCTGGTTCGGCCTCACCTACATCAACGTGGTGTGGCAGGACAAGATGGTGTCGGGGATGCTCCAGTCGTTCCTCGGCAGCTTCCTCATCGTGTTCGTCATGATGGTCGTGCTGTTCCGCTCGCCGCTGTGGGGCCTGCTGTCGATGATCCCGCTCACGGTAACGATCGCCTTCATCTACGGGTTGATCGGGCTGATCGGGAAGGACTACGATATGCCGGTGGCGGTGCTCTCGGCGCTGTCGCTGGGGCTGGCGGTGGACTTCGCGATCCACTTCCTCGCCCGCTCGCGGTCGGCGGCGGCGCATCACGGCTCGTGGGAGAAGGCGGCAGTGCCGATGTTCGGCGAGCCGGCGCGTGCGATCGCGCGGAACATCATCGTCATCGCCGTGGGCTTCCTGCCGCTGCTGGCGGCGCCGCTAATGCCCTACAAGACCGTGGGCTTCTTCATGGCGGCCATCCTCGCCGTGAGCGGCGTGGCCACGCTCTTCGTGCTCGCCGCACTCCTGCGCCTGCTGGCCCCCGTGCTCTTCAAGGCGAAGGCTCCGCTCGGCGCGACCTGCAACTGCGGCGTGTGCATCGTGTCGTCGGTCGGCGTCGTGCTGGTGGTGGCGCTCGGCATCCACCAGTACTCGACGCTGGGCTGGACGACGCTCACGTGGATGGGCGTCGCGGCCATCCCGATCCTGACGCTCATCTGTGGCCTGGTGTCGCGGCGTGCCGCCTGCCGACGCGCGGAGGCCGCAGCCTCCATCGCCGAATAGGACCTATACGACCTATTCGTCCTATAGGGAAAGGAGACACGCAATGTTCGCTCGGAAGGCTCTCATCACGGCTCTTGCCCTCGCGGCGGCTTCGGCCGCCCTTGCCGGCGAGCCGACGGTCGACCAAATCGTCCACAAGGCCAACCTGACGGCCTACTACCAGGGCGATGACGGCCGCGCAAGCGTCCACATGGTCATCGCCGACGCCCAGGGCCGCACCCGCGAGCGCAAGTTCGTCATCCTCCGTCGCGACGTCGCCGACGGCGGCGACCAGAAGTTCTACGTCTACTTCCAGGAGCCCGCCGACGTCCGCAAGATGGTCTTCATGGTCTGGAAACACGTGGACAAGGATGACGACCGCTGGCTCTACCTCCCCGCGCTCGACCTGGTGAAGCGCATCGCCGCCTCCGACAAGCGCACGAGCTTCGCCGGCTCGAACTTCTTCTACGAGGACGTCTCGGGCCGCGGCATCGCCGAGGACACCCACACCCTCGTCGAGACCACCGACGCCCACTACGTGCTCAACAACGTGCCCAAGGACCCCAAGAGCGTCGAGTTCGCCTCCTACAAGCTCTGGATCGACAAGAAGACCTTCATGCCCATGAAGGCCGAGTACCTCGACAACGAGGGCAGGAAGTACCGCGTCGTCGAGGCCCTCGAGGTCAAGGAGATCCAGGGCTTCCCCACCGTGACGAAATCGAAGGTCAGCGACCTGAAGTCGGGCGGCCACACCGTCTCGACGTTCTCCGAGATCCGCTATAATGTCAAGCTGCCCGACAGCGTGTTCACCGAACGCTACCTCCGCCGCGCCCCGAGGCGCTACCTGCGATGACGGGCGGCGGGGCGCTCTGGGGCCGGCCCCGCGAGCGATAGGACCTATGGGACCTATAGGACGAATAGGACCTATCCAGTGAACCCGAGGCACGCTGCGCTGATAGCGATGTGCGCGCTGACCCTGCGGCTCCCGCTTGAGCGGGCAGCGGCTCAGGAGGGGGACGCCAACCCCGCCGAGCCGAGGTTCCAGCTCTCGCTGAAAAAGGCCATCGAGGCGCTCCCGTTCACCGTCCACGGCTTCTTCGAGGCACGGGCGGGCACGCGGCTCCAGCAGGACCGCTACATCTCCGAGACCGCCTCGATCGGCGAGAGCCGCCTCCAGCTCGAGCTCAGCAGGAGCGTCGCCATCGGCGACTACCGCCCCGAGTTCCGACTCAAGACCGACTTCCTCTACGACGCGGTGACCGAGAACGTCACCATGGACCTCCGCGAGGCATTCGTCGTCTTCTCGCCGCTCGAGATCGCCGACCTCAAGCTCGGCCGCCAGGTCCTCACCTGGGGCACCGGCGACCTCATCTTCATCAACGACCTGTTCCCGAAGGACTGGCAGAGCTTCTTCATCGGCCGCGACGACGAGTACCTCAAGGCCCCCAGCGACGCCGCGCGGCTCAGCCTCTTCTTCGACACCGCGAGCGTGGATATTGCGTACACCCCGCGCTTCAGGGCCGACAACTATATCACCGGCGACCGCCTGAGCTACTGGAGCGACATGCTAGGCCGCCGCGCCGGCGAGGCCGCCAAGGTCCGCGACGAGGAGCCCGACGACTGCATCGAGGACGACGAGATCGCCGTCCGCATCTACCGGAACGTCTCGGGCTACGAGGTCGCCCTCTACGGCTACCACGGCTACTGGCGCACCCCCGCCGGCATGAACCCCGCGACCCGGCGCGCCACCTTCCCCGACCTCGACGTCATCGGCGCCAGCGTCCGCGGCAACCTGGGCAACGGCATCGGCAACGCCGAGATCGGCTACTACAACAGCCGCGACGACAGCGGCGGCCGCAGCCCCTTCGTCCGCAACAGCGAGTTCAGGGCCCTCGTCGGCTACGAGCAGGAGATCGCCCGCGACTTCACCGCCGGCCTCCAGTACTACATCGAGTGGATGATGGACTACGACCGCTACTTGGCCGGGGCGCGGACGATGGGCATCCATCCGCGCGACAAGGTTCGCCATCTGGCCACCCTGCGGCTGACCAAGCTGCTGATGAGCCAGAACCTCAAGCTCTCGCTCTTCACCTACTACTCGCCGTCGGACGGCGACGCCTACCTCCGCCCCAAGGCCCACTACAAGATCGACGACCACTGGTCGGCCGAGGTCGGCGCCAACCTCTTCCTCGGCGCACACGACCACACCTTCTTCGGCATGTTCGAGCGCAACACCAACGCCTACGCCGGCGTCCGCTACAGCTTCTGACGTCGGGGCCAGCGGGCCACGCCTGGGTCGGCCGTAGCAACGGGCAGCCTGTTAGCCCGGAGTTCTCAGTGTGCCTTTCCACGGCACACTGGGAAATGCGGGTTAGGAAGTCCCGTCCCTGTGCGTTGCAGGCGCGGCACGGAACGAGATGATGGACTTCGGGCGGGGCGTTGCCGCATTGGGCGTCAGCCTGCTTGTCGCGATGCTCTGTCCTGGCATTCGCGGGGCGCGCGGCCCACGCGACCTGCGCACGCCTCGGTCGCCTGTGGCGCTCACCATGCTGGCGACCGTCGCGTCGCTCGCCACGACCCCCTCGCGGGTTGTCTACCACACGTTCGGACAGCTCCGAGGGGACTACCCCTGGTTCGCCGACAGCATCGGCATCCCGATTGTCTTCGGCGGGTGCACCACGCTATCCCTGCTGCCCTTCCTCCCCGCCCTGCTGTCAAGTGCCGTATCTACCTCCGGGCTCGCCGGCAGGTATCCGCAGCCTGGCG
>CAZDNN010000126.1:0-13011 GCA_964506385.1 uncultured Planctomycetota bacterium | reverse complement strand
GACGACGACGAGGACGAGTGAAGAAGGAACCCCAACATCCGGGGTCAGACTCCCTCGGCGCCTGCGGATTGCGCGGGGCCGGTTCTGGTGGTATACTCCACTCGGCTGCCAGCGATGACGCGAACGGGCCCGATATGCCGTGCGCCGTCGCTGCGGCGAGTGACCGCCGCGGGCAGCCGTGGGTCAGCCTGCGTCCCAGTAACTCCTTGCTACGCAAGAAGAGCGCACGGCGGCGGCGCATCGGAGTTGTCCTCGCCACTCATACACTTGCCCGTGATGGCCGAGCCCACCCCCACCACCGCGACGAGCGCGAGCCGCAGCGAGAAGCTCGGCGTGGTCGTGCCGTTGGCCAATGAGGAGGACGTGGTCGAGGAGTTCCTCCGCCGCGTCCTCGCGCACCTGGCGCCGCAGGACAGCGTCTTCTGCGTGCTGGACAACGTGAGCCGAGACTCGACCCGCGGGAAGATCGAGGCCTTCGCCGAGCGGGACCCCCGGGTGGTGCTCGTGTGGGCGCCGGAGAACCGGTGCGTCGTGGACGCCTATTTCCGGGGCTACCGCGCGGCGCTGGCGGCGGGGTGCGACTGGATCCTGGAGATGGACGGCGGCATGAGCCATCTTCCTGAGGAGATCCCGCTCTTCCTGGCAGCGATGGCGCAGGGCGCGGAGTTCGCGGCGGGCAGTCGCTTCATCGAGGGCGGCTCGCACACAGGGCGGCTCTCTCGCCGCTGGCTCAGCAAGGGTGGTACCGTGCTGGCCAACCTGGTGCTGGGCACCCGGATGCGGGACATGACCAGCGGCTTCGAGTGCTTCGCCCGCGAGGCGCTCGAGCAGGTGGTCGCAAAGGGTGTGCGGAGCAAGGCTCACTTCTTCCAGACCGAGATCCGCTTCATGCTCCGCCACCGCCGCTGGGTCGAGATCCCCATCACCTACTCCGCACCCAGCAGCACCGTGGGCAAGGACAAGGTCCTGGAGGCCCTGCGCAACCTCTGGCGACTCCGTCGCGAGGCCCGAGCCGAACGCCGACGAGGGAGCCCCGCATGAGCCCGCGCCTGTTCGCTGTCGTCACCACCATCCAGGAGCCCACGGACTGCGTTCGGGGCCTGGCCGACGCCCTGCGCGGCCTGGACGCTCCGCTCGTGGCGGTCGGCGACCGGAAGGGGCCAGCGAGCTTCGATCTGGACGGCGCCCGGTTCCTGCCCATAGACGAGCAGCTCGAGATGCCCTTCGCGCTCGCCGCGGCGCTGCCCGAGGGCCACTACGCGCGCAAGAACCTCGGCTACCTGCTCGCCATGGGCGAGGGCGCCGCGTGCATCTACGAGACCGACGACGACAACGCTCCCCTCCCGAGCTGGGCGCCCCGCGAGCGCCGCGTGATGGCCCAGAAGGCCGACCCGCGTCCGTGGCTCAACGTCTACCGCTTGTTCACCGACGAGCTGCTCTGGCCGCGGGGCTTCCCGCTCGACCTGGTGAGTGACCCCGCCACGTTCGAGCACGACCCCGAGCTGCCCCGCGAGCAGGTGGACGCCCCGATCCAGCAGGGCCTGGCCGACCAGGCGCCGGACGTGGACGCCGTCTGGCGGCTGATCCTCGACCGGCCGCTGTGCTTCGAGCGGCGCGCCAGCGTGTGGCTGCCGCCGGGAACGTGGTGCCCCTTCAACAGCCAGTCGACCTGGTGGTGGCCGCCGGCCTGGCCGCTGATGTACCTGCCGAGCCTCTGCTCGTTCCGCATGACGGACATCTGGCGCAGCTTCGTCGCCCAGCGGTGCTTGTGGGAGTTCGGCTGCGGCCTCGTGTTCCACGCGGCCGAGGTCGCGCAGGAGCGGAACGTGCACAACCTGTTGCGCGACTTCCGCGACGAGGTCCCGGGCTATCTGGGGAACGCGGAGCTGGTGCGTCAGCTCGCCGAGCTGGCGCTCGGGCCCGGCCCCGCCGCGGCCGGAGCCAATCTGCTGCGCTGCTACGAGCGGCTGGTCGAAGGCGGCTTCTTCCCGGCCGAGGAGCTGGACCTGGTGCGGGCGTGGCTCGACGACGTGGCGCGGGTCGCGTCGGCCTGACCGCCCGGACGCAGCGAGGAGGGCGAGGCCCATGAACGTGACGGTGCGCGGGTGGGACTACCTGGTGGTGACGGCGTCGAACGCCGCGCAGGCGGCGGTGTACGAGGCGCAACTGGCGGTGCGCCGCGAGCTCGGCCTCCTGGCCTGCGTGCGCGAGGTGCTCGTGCTGCCTGACCCCGGGGGCCGGCGCGTCGGCAGCGGCGGCAGCACGATCTTCTGCCTGCTCGAGCTGCTGAGCCGCGAGCTGCCGGCCGCCGCAGACCGGTCCGACCCGGCGGCGTGGGAGGCGGCGCTCAGGCGGCTCAGGGTGCTCATCGTCCACGGCGGCGGGAGCTCGATGCGCCTGCCCGCCTATGCGCCCTGCGGCAAGGCCTTCGTGCCCGTCCCAGGCGAGAGCGACAGCGCTCTCGGCATGACCCTCTTCGACCGCCAGCTCCCGACCTACCTCGCCCTGCCCGCCCCTGACGAGGAGGCGGGCCAGGTGGTGATCACCGCGGGCGACGTGCTGCTGACCTTCGACCCGTCGGAGGTCCGCCTCGGCCAGCGCGGCATCACGGGTCTCGGCTGCGCCGCCCCGCCCGAGCAGGCGAGCCATCACGGCGTCTACTGCACGAACGGGAACGGCGAGGTGCGGCTCTATCTCCAGAAGCCGTCGCCGGATCGGCAGGCGGCGGCCGGCGCGATCGACCGCTACGGGCAGGCGATCCTCGACGTCGGCGTGCTGATCCTCGACGCTCCCGCGGCCGTCACGCTCATCTCCCTGTGCGACCCCCACCCCGGCGAGGATGGGCGGCTGCGGTGGACGGGGCCGATGGGCGAGGCCATCGAGACGCGGGGCATCGACGTTTACAGCGAGATCTGCTGCGCCATGGGCTCCGAGGCCACGCCCGAGCACCACGCCGCATCGGCGCGCGACGGCGGCTCCACCCTCGACGAGTCCATGCTGCGGCGGATCTTCGACGGCCTCGCCGCAGTCCCCTTCCGCGTGCAGGCCCTGCCGCGCTGCGGCTTCCTCCACTTCGGCACGACCCGCGAGATCATCTCCAGCGGCATCAGCCTGCTGCGGCAGGACAGCGCGGCCCCGCACCTCGACCCGCAGGTGGAGCTCACCAACACCTTCACCGAGGACGCCCGGCTGGCGGGGGCAAACGTCTGGGTGGAGGGCTGCCGCATCGCCTCCACCCTGACGCTCAGCGGCAGCAACGCGGTCGTCGGGGTGGACGTGGAGGCGCCGCTGTCGCTGCTGCCTCGGGCGTGCCTGGACGTCCTGCGGGGCCGCGGCCGCGACGGGGGCGACGTGTGGTTCGTGCGCTGCTACGGCGTGGACGACCTGTTCAAGGCCCCCGTCACCCCGCAGACGACGTTCTGCAACTGGCCGGTGACCGCGTGGCTGGAGGCCGTGGGCGCGAGCGTGGCGGACCTTTGGGGCGACGGGCCGGCCCCCGAGCGCAAGCTGCTGTGGCACGCCCGCCTGTTCCCCGCCGAGGCGCGTGCGGACGGCTACCGCCGCTGGCTGTGGATGTTCGACCCCGCGAATGCGTCGGAGGCGGAGCGGGAGGCCTGGCGGACGGCGGACCGCTATAGCCTGGCGGAGATGGCGGAGCTGGCCGACCACGCGGCGTTCCACGAGCGGCGCACGCGGATCCGCAGCGAGGAGGTCCGCGGCCTGCTCCGCAGGTTCTTCCGCTACGACAGCGCCTTCTCCGCCGCGGACCTCGGCCACGTGTTGCGGCACGCGCCCGACCGCGCGGGGCTGGCGGCCGGGCTGGTGGCCGAGGCGCGCTGGCACGCCGGCGGCATCGGCTCCGAGCGGGAGGCCTTCGTCCCCTCGCGCATCCTCCACAGCCTGGCAACCGCGGCCGAGCGCCTGGGCGCCGAGGGTGCGACGCTGGACGACGTGCTGCCCGGCCTCGCCGCTGCCCTGGGAGAGGCCGAGCGCGACTGGCTCGGGGAGCTCGGCGTGGGGATGTCAGGCGACGCGCCGGTCGGCGCGTGGGCGGGTGATGTCCGCGCGGCGGCTCTGGCGCACATCGGTCGGGCGATCGTCTCGAGCGGGGCGCGGCTCGCCGAGCAACCGCGCAGTGTGCTGCGCCGCGACGAGATCGTGTGGGGCAGGGCGCCGGCCCGCTTAGACGTGGGCGGGGGCTGGACGGACACGCCGCCGTACTCGCTCGAGTGGGGCGGGCGTGTGATCAACGCCGCGGTGACGCTGAACGGCCAGCCGCCGATCCAGGCCTACGCGCGGATGATCGACGAGCCTGTGGTGCGGATCGCGTCGATCGACCTCGGCGCCCGGATCGAGATCACCGAGCTGGACGACCTGCTGGACTACGCCCACGATGTCAGCGAGTTCGGCCTCACGAAGGCCGCGCTCGCGCTCAGCGGCCTCTCGCCCGAGACGGCGCCGTGGCCGCGGGGCGCCTCGCTGCGCGACATGCTCGCGCAGTTCGGCGGCGGCATCGAGCTGACCACCCTGGCCGCCATCCCCAAGGGCAGCGGGCTGGGGACCTCGAGCATCATGGGGGCCGTGATCTGCGCCGTCGTCCAGCGCGTCATGGGGCGCCCGCGCACGCGGCAGGAGCTCTTCCACGACGTGCTGCGCCTCGAGCAGGCCCTGACGACGGGCGGCGGCTGGCAGGACCAGATCGGCGGGGCCGTGGACGGGGTGAAAGTGATCGCGACCGAGCCGGGGCTCGTGCCCGACGCCTCGATCCAGTACGTTCCGTCGGACGTGCTCGACCCGCGCAGGAATGGGGGGCAGACGCTGCTCTACTACACGGGCATCACCCGCCTCGCGAGGAACATCCTTCAGCAGGTCGTCGGGCGCTACCTGTGCCGCGACCGGGTGGCGATGGACACGCTGACGCGCCTGCGGCGGGTGGTGGGCGACGTGGCCGACGCGCTGTCGCGGAAGGATCTGGCCGCCTTCGGCCGGCTGGTGGACGTGGTGTGGGAGCTGAACAAGCGGCTGGACCCCGGCTCGACGAACGACGAGGTCGAGGCCCTTCTGGCGCGGGTGCGGCCGTACGTCTACGGGGCGAAGCTGCTGGGCGCGGGCGGCGGCGGGTTCGTGCTCATGGTCTGCCGGTCGCCGCGGGACGCCGCGCGGGTCCGTTCCATGCTCGAGGCCGAGCCGCCCAACGACCTCGCCCGCTTCTTCGAGTTCGCCATCAGCCGCTCGGGCCTGGTCGTCACCGCCTGCTAGTTCCTGTTACGGGGCAGCTTCCCTTCTGAGCTTGGGGTCGAGCTGGTAGAGGTGGAGGAGCCAGGGGTGGGGCTTGAGCTCGATGACCTCCTTAGGTGAGGTGTCGAGCACGCGGACGAGATACGGCGGGACGGGTTGGTCGGAGATGATGGCGAGATGCGTTGCGCCGAGGGCGACGAGGCGCCCGATGTTGTCCTCCGACAGCCGGTCAGTGCGGATGTTCCAGCCGAGGCGCCGTGCGCGGTAGAGCACGCGGGCGTCCCACCACCAGGTGTTCGCCTGTGAGGGTGACGCGATGACGAGGGCATCCTCGGGGGTGTGCTCGCGTATGGCCTTTCCTGCCGTGACCCGAACCCAGTCCACCTCGTAGTAAGTGGCTTCCGCCTTCCGCACCGACGTGCCCACCACCAGGAGCACGGTCAGGGCCAACGGCACACGGGCCAGCCAGCCAGGCCGCTGGGGTTCGAGGAACAAGGCCTCGAGGGCCACGGCGATGAAGAACGCGAGGGGTGCCAGGAGCGGGATCTGGTAGTAGTCGTGGATGAGGTTGAGGTTGAAGAAGATCAGGATGCAGAGGCCCACCCCGCTCAGCCAGACCCAGAAGAAGGCCAGCCCCCGCCTGTCCCGCGACCACGGGATGAGGCCGAGCAAGAGAAGGTAGGCGCCCAGGCTCCCCGTGATCGCCGCCACCACCCGCCGCGCCAGCATCAGCCAGTTGCCGATCTCCAGCCGCTGCGAAAGCGGGCCGAAGAACCAGTCAGCCCGCATGGTGAACTTCGCGTAGCCGGGGATGAAATCCCAGTCGGGCGCCGCAGCGTTCACCCGCGCCACGTGCCAGCGCCACAGGGCGAAGGCCAGGAGAGGCAGAACCATGATCGGCGCCCACCGCAGCAGCGGCTTGAGCTTGAGCCGGCGGAGCACGTGGAGGCCGAACGGGAAGAACAGGTAGAAGGCGTACGGCGCCTTGATGAGGAAGGCGAGGGTCCCGAAGGCTGTGCCAGCGACGATCAGGCCGGTGCGCTCCTCGTCGTAGCCGCGCAGCAGGTAGTAGAGCATCGCATGGGCACACAGGACCGCCCAGAAGTCAATGTGCATGGCGCGGGAGTAGAAGAGCGCCAGCGGCGCGGCGAGATAGAACAGCGTCGCCAGCTTCGCGGCGCGCGCGTTGCGGAGATACCGCACCAGCAGGTAGAAGTACCAGGCCGAGCCTAGACAGGCGAGCAGCGTGAAGGCGCGGGCCACCGCGTGGCGAGGGCCGAACACGTGGTAGCCCAGCGCCACGACGGCCTCGGGCAGGGGGAACTCGAAGGCAAGGGTCTTGTGCGGGCCCATCCAGCACATGGACGGATGCAGCAGGTCGATGCCGTTGCGGTAGAAGTCGAGGGCGAAGAAGGCGGTGTCGCACTGGCGGCCCGAGTGGGGTCCAGCGATGGTCTCGCCCATGTGGCGGAACCGCACGGCCACGAGCGCGACGGCGAGCAGCCAGAACCAGAGGCGGCCGTCGAGGAGGAGGGCGGAGATGGGGCGGGCGGGTGCGCCGGTGGGCTCTGGGTCGTCAGGCATTGGGCCGCGCCTCGGCGGAGAAAGAAAGAGAAGAAGTCGAGGACGAGGACGACGACGAGGGCGAGGGGCGAGGTCATGGCTTGATGACGATCTTGCTCTGGCCAGGGACGATGAGGTCGAAGAGCCACTCGACGTCCTCGTTGAGCATCCGCACGCATCCCTTGGACATCTCTTTGCCCATGGACTCCGGCTCCCACGTGCCGTGGATCCCGTACTGGCCGGCCCCTGCGCCCTGGATGGTGATCCAGCGGGTGCCGAGGGGGTTGTTCTTCTTGTCCTCGAAGGGCACCGGCGCGCCGTCGCCGAAGTAGGTCGGCTGCTTGAGCTTGTGGCCCGCGGTGAACTCGCCGACGGGCGTCGAGCCGTCCTTGCCCAGGCCGACGGTGAGCTCGCGGACCCAGATCCCGTCCTTGGTGACCGTGAGCCGGAAGGCGCTCTTGGCCACCGTGACGTCGAAGCCCCCTGGGATGACCTTCAGGCGCTGGCCGACCCGCAGCGCGTCGCTCTTCAGGCCGTTGATCCGCTGGATGAGGCCCACGGTCGTCTTGTTGTCCTTCGCCAGCTTCCACAGCGTGTCGCCGCTTGCGACCTCGCAGGTGCGCGACAGCGGGGGGCAGGGCCGCGGCGAGAAGAGCGTCTCGTTGACGAGCTGGGACAGGCGCTGCCTGACGGGCGCGGGGTCGTCGGGCGGAGTGTCCGCGAGGAGCGCAGCCGACAGGGCCTTGATGGCCTCGAGCGGCTTCTTGGCGCCCACCAGGGCCTCGGCCTTCTGGAGGAGGGCGTCTGCCTTGGGCGGCTCGGGCGCGGGGGTGGCTGTGGTCGGTTTGGCCGTGTCGGGCGCCGTGGCTGTGGCGGGCCTGGCCGTGTCGGGGGCGGGAGGTCCCTGGGTGGTCGGCGTGGCCGGCCCCGCCTCGGTCGCAGGCTGTGCAGGCGTCTGCGTGGTGGGGGTGGTGCCGCCGCCATCGGGGGGTGTTCGCCTCGCGCTGATGACAACGACGACGACGATGATGACGACGACGATGGCGAGTGCGATCCACGATCGTCTCATGATGCGCCTCTCCTGGGCCGCCGGGTACCAGCCGTTGGGGGCTGGCGCGCCGGCAGGCGCCACATGTGGGGATGCTGGGCCGCAAGCCGCCGCTGACTGCTTCGCGCTCCCTGGCGTGGACACGGGGAGATCAGGCGGCGGCACCGCTTCTCCGCAACGCTCGACCGCCGCTCAGTTTAGCATGTGGGAGTCGCTCATGCAAGCGGACGGCGGCGCGATTTTCGATCTGCCGCTGCCGACTGGCGCTCGCGCCCCGCGCGCCGCCTGCGCGGCCTCGGGCCCAGTCAGTCCCGATAGCCGCGGTCCTGCCGCCGCCGGCGGATGGCGTCGAGCTCGAACCGCTCGCGGACGCTCAGGCTCTGGAACCCCTCGCGACCGATCTTCGCCAGCAGCTCGTCCATTCGGCGCTCGTCGTCCACCCTTCGCTGCGCGTCGCGCTCCCGCCGCCGATCCTCCACGCGGTCCAGCCACCGCTTGACCACGGGCGAGAGCCGCCAGAAGAGGTAGCCGAAGGCTGCCCCGCCCAGGTGCGCGATGTGCGCCACCCCGTCCTTGTACGCCGTGATGCTGTAGAGCAGGTCCACCGCCACCAGCAGCGTCACCAGCCACTTCATTGGGATCGGCACGAAGAAAAAGAAGACGAGCTGGTTCGGAAAGTAGATGGCGCACAGCACCAGTACCGCCATCACCGCCGCCGACGCCCCGATCGCCGGCACGCACGGCTGGGCGAAGAAGTTCGAGGTGAAGACCTGGAGGGCGACGTACGCCAGCCCGCCCACGACGCCCCCGCCGAAGTAAAGGACGAGGAACCGACGCCGCCCCAGCACCCCCTCCATCTGCGTCCCGAAGAAGTAGAGCGCCAGCATATTGAACAGGATGTGGAACACGCCGCCGTGGAGGAACATGTACGTGACGATCGTCCACACCCAGGCGTGCAGGACGACGCGGTCGGCCCGCACGCCGAGGTACGCCGCCAGATTGACGACCCGGAAGGCCTGGAGGAAGAACTGGACGAGGAAGACGGCAACGGTGACGATGATGACGCGGCGGACCGTGGGCGTCCAGCGGGGGAAGTGGAAGCGGTAGCCAGCGCCGTAGCCGTCTGGGTACATGGTGCCGTCCCTGGCTCCGTGTCCGTGCGCGGGGCGACCCGCCCAGAGTGCCTCGGAGCGGGTCGTCGGGAGGCTGGAGCCCATGGTCGGAGTCGAACCGACAACCCCAGCTTTACGAAAGCTGTGCTCTGCCGATTGAGCTACACGGGCTCGCCCGGGGGCCTCCCATTTATACCGCGTTCGCGGTCGAAATGCAAGTGGATTGACCCACGGCCAGCGCTGCGCTACAATCGTGTCTCCGACCCCCAGCAATCGAGGGCAGTATCATGGCCGTGGTGGCACCAGGAATCCGGCGCGAGCAGCAGGAGCAGGTGGCGCGCGCCGTGGTCCATTTCCTGCGCGCGCGCGCGCGGCTCGACAGGCTCATCACCGCCAGCGGCGGTCAGGAGCGCGTGCCATTCGACCAGATCAACGACTTCGTCGAAGGCGAGCTGTTCACCCTCAAGGAGGAGTGTCACGCGCTCTTCCGCGCAACCGACGAGCCAGATGATGAGGAGCACCTGACGGCCGGCGGCCTCTTCGACCTCGTGGTCGGCGCCCTGTTCCACCAGATGATGAAGGTCAAGGAGAATACCTACCAACTCGAACGCTACGGCCCGCGCTACGCCTCTCTCCGCAGGGCCATGCGCGGCCCCGATGCACCAGAGCACGGCGAGGCGTTTCTCAAGGAGGGCGAGCGCATCATCCAGCGCTCCCGACGCGCCCTGCGGCAGGACTTCAAGCACGCCATCGAACTCTTCCACGAGGCCACCATCGTCCTCCGCCACCTGCTGCGGGAGTACCGCGACAACCCCCTCCTCGTCCGCCTCCTCCTCCGGCATCAGGGCGACGTCGAGGCTGTCTATGGCCATCGCAGCCTCGACGACCTGCTCAGTGAGATCTACGACGGCGGCGTCGCCGAAGCCCTTCTTATCGCGGCGACCGACCTGCTCCACGGCGGCTGGTACGACGAGGCCCGAGACTACTGCCAGCGCGTGCTCCAGAACGATCCGGGGAACCGGCACGCCACGCAACTGCTGACCCGCATCAACGCCGCCGCCACCCCTGACCTCACCGAGTGAGCGCGCCGTGTCCGCCTTGCCCCATCGCGCCATGCGCCTCGCGTTCCTCGCATGCCTCGCAGCCCCAGCCGCTGCACCCGCCGGTGGGCGGCTCTTCGACGCCGCGGCGCTGCGCCGCGAGATCGACCGCCAGGGCCGACGCATCGCCGAGCAGTTCGCCCCGAAACGCGCCAGGACGCCGCCCGCCTGGGCCGTCCGCTCCGACCCGCCTCTCGCCACCATCGCTGTCCTCGCCGACAACCACTACCACGACGCAGGCAGCCCCGCCTGGACCCGGACGACCCGCGCGCGGCTCCTCAGGGTCATCCGCTTCCTCAACGACACCGTTCGGCCGGGCCTCGTGCTCCTGCTCGGCGACCTCATCGCCGTCGAGGACCAGGGCGACCAGCTCCGCCACGTCAAAGCCCTGCTCGACGAGCACCTCGAGCCCCCGTACCTGGCCGTCGCAGGCAACCACGACGGGCCCGGCTACCAGAAGGTCTTCGGCCCGTCCAACTACAGCGTCCGACGCTGCGGCATCCGCTTCATCGGCATCGGCATCACCTACTCGCACTGGGACAGCGGCTGGGGCACGTACGAGAAGACCGAGTGGCTGACCGGCGCGCTCGCCGCCCACCGCGACGAGCCCACCGTGGTCCTCACGCACAACCCCCTCTACATCCCCTCGTTCGCCAACGCCGCCGCCGTCCGCCAGCTCGTCGAGGCCCAGCCCCAGGTCCTCGCTGTCTTCAGCGGCCACATGCACGTGGACGTCGAGGTGCCCCTCGCCAAGCCCCACCTCGGGATGCCGATGCTCGTCCGCCCCCCCTACGCCTTCAAAGTCTGCCGCGTCCATCCCGACCGCATCCTCATCTTCACCTACGAGGAGCACCAGGGAGCCTACCGCCGGGCCAACATCTACCAGAAGCTCGACATCCCCGAGAGCCTGCGCGCCACACACAAGCCGTCGAAGCCGCAGCCAGGCAAGCCCACGAAGAAGGCGACGGAATGAGGCCCACGTCGCGGAGGACGCCGTGGAGGGGATCGGCGGACCTGCGGAGGGCGTCGGGGTAGTCGCCGGCGCGAATGCGCGCGGGGCGGCCGAAGGGCAGCGCGTGGTTGAGGTCCATGGCCTCGCCCTCGGCGCGCTCGCGGTTACTGTCGATGAGCAGGAGCTCGGAGGCCAGACCGCGGAGCGTGATCGAGTAGGCGGACGTGGCGCCGACCAGGCCGGCGCCCACCACCGTCACTTTCGCGGCGGCGCCGGCGCGCTCGGTGCGGTTCATGGGCTGTGCCTCGAGTATCGGGGGGTCAGGGGGCGTCGGGTGGGCACAGGCGCAGGCCGATGTCGAACACGGCGCTACAGCTCGGGCAGATGAGCTCCACCGTCAGCTTGTGCTCGGACCCGTTGGGCTCGACCCGCCTGAAGGCGACGTGGAAGCCGTTCTGATAGCCGCACTCGGGGCACTCCTGGAAGGTGTTGTGCACCGCAAGCCGCGTGACCTTCGCCATCAGGGGCGTCCTTTCCATCGCGCTCGGCAGCAACACTGTTTCCCACTCTCCCCAGCATACACCATAAGCAAATGTCGGGCCAAGGGATTCCCGAAATCGTAAGTCGTTGACACCCTGAGAGAAGTGGAGACGGGGAGGCTGAGCGACTGGACCATACGGTGCAGGAGCGAACGAAGACGGCCGGCCGCCGGGCAGGCGGCCGGCCGTCGGGGCGGGTGCCAGCGGGCGGTCTAGTCGAAGAGCTGGGCGGCCAGCGCTGCGAACTCGTCCTCCAGGGCGCCCCGTTGCTCGGGCGGCAGTGCGGGGCCGCCGAGCGCGCGGCGGATCGCGAGCAGGCGGCGGCACTGAGCGAACAGCTCGTGGGCATCGGCCTCGCTGAACTCGCCGCCCTCGATGGTCTGTACCAGGGCGGGGCGGATCCTCGGCCGGCTGGCATCGTTGTGCTTGAGGCCGAAAATCTCCTTGCTGGCCTCGTTGAGCGCCGCGTGGAGCTGCTGGCGCTCGGCCTTGGTCAGCACGCCATCGCTCTTCATCGCCCGCTCCATCCTGCGGATGTCGCTCTCGGCCTGGATGATCTGGCGGGTCTCGGCGGGCGTCAGGGACCCGCTGCGGATGCCCTGAGCGATGCGGTGGTGCTGGATGCGCTGGCGGTCGTTCACGCCGGGATCCCAGGTCTTCCAGTTGCGGGGCGGCTTGGGCCCCATCGTGCCCTGGGCGTCGTGGCGCTCGTGGGCGATGTGGCTGCTCGCCTTCTCCTGCGCGCGCTCGAGCATGGCCTTCTCGCGGCGGGTGACGGTGCCGTCGGAGGCCATGTCCTTAGCCATCTCCTTGACGCGCTTCTGCTCGCGGGCCAGGCGGCCGGCCTCCCGCCTGGTGAGCGAGCCGTCCCGGAGGCCGTCGCCGATGCGGTCGCGCTGCACGGCCTCGCGCTTCCTCGCCCGCGGCACCCTCTTCGGGCGCGTGCCCCCATCGGCTGCCACTGCCACGACCAGCGCCACCATCACGGCCAGTGTCCTCTTCATCGCTCGCACTCCTTTCCTTGCCCTCCTCTCCCTCGCTTGGCTGCCTCTCAGGCGGCTGCTCATGCCTACAGCAACCTGCGTGCCAAACGCGCCGCCAGAGGGGAAGGGCGAGGGTAAGTGCTGTTGTCGCAAGGCGTTGCGAAGTGAACGGGCGTGGCTCGCCCCTGGGGCAGGTTCCGCTGCGCTGTCGGGCTTCCCCACACGCGCCGACTTTCTCCACGTGACGGGGCCGTCCCGAATGCCCCCTCCTACTCGCCACTCCGCGAGGCGACGTAGCGCCTTCGGCGGAGTCGGCCCGCGAAGGCAGGTCGATCCCATGAGCCCTGCGCTTCCTGAGCAAGTCGTGTCCTCGCGGGCCCTTCTCTGCCTCGCCCTCTGAGAAAAAGACAGCGTGCAGAAAAGCGTGCCAATCATCTGCGGCGGCGGGCCCGTACTTCCCTGAAGTGTTACCTAGC
>CAZDNN010000125.1:0-13038 GCA_964506385.1 uncultured Planctomycetota bacterium | reverse complement strand
CGCTTCTTCGCGATGGCCTCTCTCCTAACGTGGCCTTCGGCCGCAACCCAAGAGGGAAACTCGGGCCGGGCACACTAGAAAACAAAGCCAACTCGGTTGGCTTTGTTCGCCTCTTCAACAACTCCGCAGCCACACCACTTGCCAGCGAAGAGCAAGCCTTACGGGATCGACCGCACCCTCCGGCAGGCTCAGGGTGCCGTGAGCCCGTCGAACGGCAACGCCGCTCGATCCCACAAGGTGTGCCCAGTCCGAGTTTTCCTCGGCCCCAGATGCGCGCGTGCTGCGCTGGAGCACTCTCTGGCCAGAGGGCGCTCGCCGGTGTGTGCGGAGGCATTCTAGGGAGCCCGCGCCTTCTCGTCAAGCCGCCTCCGCGCGCGGGCGCACGATTGGGATGCTGCCGGGTGCCGTAATCTCCACCGCGATGGGCTTGCGCCGCGGCGCGAGGGCGTTACAATGGCGCGCGGGAAGCGCAGGCGTGCCACCGAGGGCAGCATGGCCAGGAAACGCAGGACTCCGTCCGCGACGCAGCAGGTCCGCCGGGAGCTGTCCGAGCTGGACATTAACGCTGCGGGCGCGAGGGAGGTGGCGGCAGCAGCGGAGCGGATCGGCGCGCTGGGCAAGGCGGCGGTCGCCGCGCTGGCGCGGGAGTCGTTGAAGCCCGGCCAGCGGGAGGCCGCGTCGGCGCTCCTGGGATGCCTCAATGGCGAGCAGGCGGCGTGGGCCGCCGACGCGCTCGACAAGGTGCTCAACTCCCGGCGGCTCAACGCGATGGAGCACGTGTGGCTGACGGCCACGGTGGTGCGCCTGCGCGAGGCAGCCCTGCCCGAGGGAGCGGAGCCGGCACCCGGCTCGCGGCGCCTCGAGGGCGGGATTGGGCCGGAGCCTTTCGACCCGACCGAGCTGATGCTCTGGCGCGAGGACCTGGCGGACCTGCCGTCGCCTCAGCGGCGGGCCATGCTGGCGCCCGTGCTCCAGAGCGGCGACGCGTCGTTCCTGCCCGTCCTCGACGTGGCCCTGAGCCTGGGCGATCCGAGCCTCGACGCGGCGATCGCCCAGGGCCTCAGCCAGTTCGACGCCTCCGAAGCCGTGGCCCTTCTGCGCGAGCTGCTGCGTCGGCCAGACGCCACGGTGCGGCGCCGCGCCCGCGAGTCGCTGGTCGCGCTCGCCCGTCGCGGGGTGGCGGCGTGCGACCTGTTCGTGGCGACGCCGCGGCCCGACGACGCGATGGTGAGGGCCTTCGCCTGCGACCAGGACCCCGCGGGGATCCTGGTGGTCGCTATGGTGGGGCGGAACGCGAACGGGCTGTACTACTACGCGGCGGTCGTGCTGGACCCCGTGGCCGCCGGCATCCGCGAGGCCTGGGGCGAGGCGGACCTCACCGAGACCCGTGTCCGCGACCATCTGGGCTGGCTGGCCGACCAGCACGGCCTGCCGCTACATCCCATCGATCTGAACGTGGCTCGGGCTCTGATCGCGGCGGGCGAGGACTACGCGCGGCAGCAGGAGGTCGAGCTCCCGGTCGAGTATGCCATCTGGCGACGCTGGATCGGCCGCCCGGCGGGGCAGGTGGCGCTGCCCATCGTGTTCGGCCCATCCTGCCACGCCTGTGGCGCGCCGGTGCGCGCGGACGACATCGAGCGCGGCGCATTCGTCGCCGGCGACGTGGCGTTGTGCGGGGACTGTGTCCAGGCGCCGCAGGCGTGCGCTCGCTGCGGGCGCACGCTCGACCTCGTCTTCGACACCTACACCGTCCGCCACGATCGGGACGCCGGCGGACTCGCGTTCCTCTGCATGCCATGCGAAGAGAGCCGGCGCGAGGCATCGGGGCACCCGCCACCGTAGCCGCCCCGGAGAAAACAATGGCCAGCCAGGGCTTCGTGCCAGGCACACGGAGCCCCCGGCTGGCCAAAGGGTTGGCCTGACGCCGTGGGGAGCGCCAGGTCGCGGAGCGAGTTCCGCTCGCCGGAAGTCGGCTCCGCGCCCTGGGAAGGGATCGGCACAGGGCACGGCGCCTTCGGGCAGAAGGCGGAACTCCCTCTCGGTCCACTCGTTTCTAGAGCAAACAGCGTGCCGTCTGTGCTGCGAATCTGCGGGCGCCGGCGCTTTTTCCCCAAGTGCAAGCGTGACCTGCAATTGCGGCTCCCGCTTACCGGACGCCCCCGCGCCCTCGCCGGCACCGCGCCGGCGGCCATTGTTGCGACTCGTCAACGTCCCCTCACCGCCTCCAGGCCCATTTCCACCCTAAGTGCCGTCCTGCCAGAAGCTTACCGCATGATGCCAAGTGGCAACATGAGATCGCGGGGAATCAACATGCCGGCGAGAGTGCCAGTGCCTCAGGCGCCGAAGATCCACGTGGCCAGAGACCACAGGTAGGCGAGCTTGAGGCGGCGGACGGGCAGCGGGCAGCGGTTCTCGCCGGGCACCTCGAAGTTCAGCAGGCCCGGGTAGCGGACCTCGCGGAGGGCAGCCGCGATGTCCTGCCAGGGGACGCAGCCGCCGCGGGCGTAGGGCATGTTGTGCTGGTCGCCGCTGCGGTCGTTCTCGGCGAGGTGGAGGGCCTGGAGGCGCGGGCCGCACCAGCGGATGAAATCGGCTTGGCCCTCGTCGGTGAGGTTGAGGTGGCCGGTGTCGAGACACACGCCGACGTGGGCGGGGTCGGCCTGGGCGAGAATGGGCTTGAGAGCTTCGCCGGAAGAGCAGTTTTCTAGGCAGATGACGATGTCGGTGCCGCGGATGTGGTCGGCGAGGGCTGCGAGGGTGCGTCGCTGCCCGTCGAGGCGCGCCGCGGGGTCGGGCTGCTGGCCGCCGCCGGGGTGGAGCACGGCTGCGCGGATGCCGATGGCGAGATAGAGGTCGAGCCACTGCTTGAGGCGGTCGGTGGCCTGGCGCCGCTGGGCCTCGTCGGGCGGCGCGATGTCCACGACGAGCCACAGGTGGCCCTGCTCGACGGCGACGCCGCAGTCGTCAGCGACCCGTCGGAAGGCGCTGCCCACGGCCTCGGGCTGCCCCCGCCCGAGGAGCGCGGCGCTGTGCTCGTCCGAGAGCTCGGCGTGGCGCCAGCCGGCATCCGCCAGCTCCCCGAGGGTGTCCTCGGGCGAGAGGTCGATGAAGAAGCTGGTCCACATCGAGAGCTTCAGCTCATCCATACCGTGTCCTTGCCTGCGCGGTTGCTGGAGGCCTACTCCTGGCCCGGCTCCCTGCCGGCGCCAGCATCTCGGACGCCGCGGCGCTCCCCCATGCTCTCCCAGTCCAACAGCCCTGCGACGCGGACGGCCTTGACGGCGATGGCACGGCGCGAGGCGACGATGAAGCCGGCCCTCTCGCTGCCCTCGCTGTCGATGGGGCTCCTGTCGCGGGTGCTGAACGCCCTGCGGCCGTCGATGGCGACGACGAAGAGCCTGCCGTAGCGGCGGAGCTGGACTCGACGCGACTTCGCCGAGCCCGTCGCGACCCGCTCCATCCACAAGGTGCGGCCGTTCCGTCGCAGCACGACGGTGGCGTGGCGGCTGTCGCTGACGCTGAGGACATAGCCCCTGCGCGGGCCGGCCTCGCCGCCCCAGAGCCCGACAATGAGGTCCACCAGAGGCTCGATCGCGACCTCGATCTCCACGTCGCGTGCCAGGAAGGGCCAGCCCAACACCGGCTCGCTGGTCCCGCCGATGCGGCCCTTCCGCCACACCAGGTCGCCTGTGCTGTGCCAGTCGGCAAGCTGCTCGGGATCCGAGAAGTCATAGAGGATCTCGACCCTGCGGTCCCCGAGGGCCTCGAACTTGCCGTGGACGTGCCGCGAGGCGTCCTTGCCGCGCGCCCGCAGACGCTCGAGGTCGAGCCGCTTGCGGAACCGCACGATCGGGCCGTCGCCCCAGATGCGCTGCGAGCCGCCGTCGAGGAAGGCCGCGGCGCGCCAGACGCCGGCCGGCGCGCCACGGCGATCCCAGTCGCCGGCGGCAGAAGGGGCGGACCAGACCCACGAGCGGTCGGAGACGATGGGGACGCTCAGCCCGTCAATGTCGAGCCGCCCGTCGAGCCAGCCCCCGGCGCCGCCATTCGCGCGGATGCCCACGACGTCGCCCTGCCGCACCGCCAGCTCGAACGCGGCGCGCGGGACCGCGGCAGCGGCGCAGCCGACGGGGCGGCCGTTCAGCGTCAGCGCGTAGCCGCCCGAGCAGGCCAGCCGGAGGGTGGCGCGCTGCGGCGGGCCGTGCTTGCGGGTCAGCGCTTCGGCGCGCGCCCGCTCCCGCGCCGCCTGCTGCTCCGCCGTCTCGGCCAGCCGGAGCGCCCTGTGGAAGCAGCAGCGCTCCCCGCGGCCCCAGATCCAGAAGCCGGGAAGGCCCCGGCCGAGCTCCTCGTATCCGGGCTTGACGTGCGGTGAGTAGGCAGGGGTCGCGTGCCGCCAGGCGCCCTCGGGACTGGGCTCGGTGCGCCAGCCCTCGCCGGGCTCCTCAGCGACCCGCCAGGTGGGGTCGGTCGCGATCCTGTAGCGGCCGTCGGCGACGTCGAGGAGGGCGTAGAACCCGCGCTGCGCGCTCCGGCTGGTGACCTCGAAGCCGAGGACATCGCCGGCTCGCACCGTCAGCTCGTGCTCGACGAACTTGCCCTCCGGACTGTCTCCACTGCCGACGGGCTTGCCATTGAGGAAAGCCCGGTAGCTGCCGTCGCATGCAAGGCGCAGGCGAGCGGGGAGGGCCGCTGTGGGGGCATCGGGCGCGGCGCCGGGCTCCAGCAGGCGGCGGGCCTGCTCGCACAGGTCGGCGGCGGCCGGCTGATCCTGGTATTTCGCCAGGAAGCTGCGGAGGGCGGCCGCCGGGTCGTCGGCCTGGCGAGCTCTGGCGAACTCGGCGCGGAGCGCGTCGCGGAGCTCGCCGCGACACAGCGCCTCGATCCGGGCGCGCTGGGCCGACACGTCCACACCGTCGGCTTCGAGCTGCGCCAGCCGCTGCTCGGCGGCGGCGGCACGCCCCTCGGCGATGAGGAGCCGCGCAGCGGCCAGCTCTGCCTGCTGCCCGTCGAGCGCGGCAGCGGCGAAGGCCAGCGCGTCGTCCAGCGAGATGTTGGTGACCTTCTCGCTGAAGGGCCGGCTGGCCGTGGCGATGATGATGCAGCCGTCCCTCACGTCGCTGATCCGCCCCGGGATGCCGCGGACGGAGTAGGCCCTGCCAATGGCTTTCCCTGCGCCGCGCTCGACGGCCTCCCAGACGGCGCGAAGCTCGCCGAGCTCCGCCAGCTCGCGCTCGAGCGCCGCCTGCCGCTCGCCTGCCTCGGGCAGCTTGCCCTTCAGCAGGTCGCCGGCGGCCTCGTAGTCGCGCGCGCGGTAGAGGGCCGCAACGCGTTCCATGAGCCGCACATGGGCGGCTGCGGCCTCGGCCCGGGCCTGCTTGAGGCGCTCGTCCATGCGGCGCCGCACGATGGCGATCCGCTCGGCCAGCTCCTCGCGCCACGCGGCGATGGGCGGGTTCGGGACGCCCTGGTAGAGCTTGAGGGCGTCTTCGAGTCGCCCGTCGGCCACAGCCTTGTCGCCAGGGAGGAGTGCGGCCTGGAAGCGCCCCCGCGCCTGCTCCTCGACGGCGTGCCGCGCGTCGGCCACGCGGCCCTGCCACTCCTGCGTCGCCAGGCCTGCGGGGAAGCGGCCGAAGGCGGCGAGCGCCTGCGTGTAGCGGCCCGCGGCGACCAGACCCTCGGCCTGGCGGGTGAGCGCCTTCAGGCTGTCCTCAGCCTTCTGGTCCAGGAGCGTTTCGAGGCGCTCGCGCTGCTGCGCCGCCAGCCTTGCATAGGTGGTCGCGGCGTGGGCGGCCTCGACGGCCTTGAACAGGGCGATGGCGCGCACATAGTCCGCGGGGTGTGCGGCCTGAAAGGCCGTCGCCGCCTCGTACGCGGCGCGCGCCGCCGACGGCGGCTCGACCACGATCGCGCTGGTCGCCCCCGGCCCGGCCTGCGTGCCGCCAGGGCTGGTCCGGCGTGCCAGGAGGTGCCAGAGGGCCAGCGCCGCAACGGCCACGGCCACCACCACGATGCACAGCGTGATGATGCTCGACACGGGCGAGCGGCTGCGCCGGCGCGGCGCGCGCCGCAGCGCCGGCACAGGGCGCCCGGGCAGGCGGCCCGTCGTCAGGACGGCGTCTATGTCCGCGATCAGGGTCCTGGCATCGGGGTAGCGCTCGCTGCGGTCCTTCGCCAGCAGCTTGAGGATGATCTGGGCAACGCCGTCGCTGAGCTCGGGGCGGAACTCGCGGGGGTCGGGCACCGGCTCATGGAGGTGCTTGCGGACGATGGTCCTGGCGTCGGGGCCGCGGTAGGGCGGGCGGCCTGTGACCATGTGGAACAGTGTGGCGCCGAGGGCGTAGAGGTCGGAGCGGATATCGAGGTCGGCCTCGCGGCGGATCTGCTCGGGCGAGACGTAGAGGGGGGTGCCGAGGATGGCGCCCTCCTCGTCGGTCTCGGCGTCGGCCGCCAGGACGTCCTGCGCGAGGCCGAGGTCGGCGAGCTTGGCGGTCCCGTTGGGGGTGATGATGATGTTGCCCGGCTTGATGTCGCGGTGGACGATGCGCTCGGCGGTCCAGGCATAGTCGAGGGCCTCGGCCACCTGGCGGGCGATCTCGAGTGCCCGCCGCTCCTCGAAGACCGCGGCCTTACGCAGCAGGCCGACCGTGTGGCCCTCGACGTACTCCATGACGAAGTAGTAGTAGCCGTGGTCCTCGCCGGCGTCGATGGCCAGCACGATGTTCGGGTGGCTGAGCCGCGCGGCAGCGTGGGCCTCGCGGGTGAAGCGCTCGACGTAGGCGGGATCCTCGGCGAGCCGCGGCTTGAGCACCTTGACGGCCACCAGGCGATCCATCGACCGCTGGCGCGCCTTGAACACGGCGCCGACGGCGCCCTGCCCGATACGCTCGATGATCTCGAAATCGCCCAGGCGCGGCAGCGGCTCCTCGGCGCGCGGGCCATCGGCGTCGTCGGCTGGCGGGTTCGGATGCGGCATCGGGCGTCTCACGCCGGGGCGGCCCGGTTTCTCTCCCCGCGCATTCTACGGCCCGCGGGGAGGGAGAGTCAAGGTCACCTCGCACCAGCGAGCACCAGCGCGAGGAATCACGAATCCGTAACGAAATCGTAATGCAAACGCGACACGAAGGCGCTATAATCAAGGTACGCTTCGCGAAGGCTGGACCCCGTAGCCGCGGAGTTGTCCCCAACCAACGACAATGGAGCGCAAGCCATGGATATCGAGATCGGCACCGCCGCAGGCGACGTGTACCACTATCTGGCTGGCAACGGCCCGGCGTCGGTCACGGCGCTGAAGAAGGGCACAGGCCACAAAGACGCCACCGTGGCCATGGCCCTCGGCTGGCTGGCCCGCGAGGGTAAGGTGGTCCGAGTGACCCAGGGCCGCTCGACCAAGTGGGTCATCGCCGACGCCTGAGCCCGGAGGCCCACGGCCCCACCCAAGCCGACGCGCATCCCGACCCATCGCTTCACCATCCGGCGAGGCGCACGCGGAGAGGGTGCGCCCGGCGGATCAGACCCAATAGAGGTTGTTGCCGACGCGGCCCGTGATGAGATCGATGAGGATCCAGATCCCGCAGGCCGTGAACTGCCCGAGGATCAGGCCGAGGAAGAACAGCCGGGTCTTGCGATACAGCGCCGCCCCGCCGTAGGCCAGCACGATCCGCTTGACCGCCCAGGCCAGAAAGATGCTGAACCACTGGTAGTCCGTCAGCATCCCCGACGCCAGCGGGAAGCCCATGGGATGCAGCGGCCACCACGGGAAGCGGTGGTGCAGCGCCGTCAGCACGACCATGAACGCCGCGCCGAGGCCCGCGAACATCCATGAGTCGAGGTCCGGCCCCGTCGGGTTCCGCATCACCTTGCTCAGGAAGTCGTATGGATACTGCGGCCCGCCCACGAAAAACCAGTGATTCGCGTTCGCCCCGCCCACGTCGTAGGCGATCCGCATCGTGATCCAGATCGAGCTCACCAGCGTCACCGCCACGGCGATCGCCACGCCCCAGAGCATGCGCCGCCGCTTCCCGGCCAGATCGCTCGTCAGCTTCAGGCCGTTCGCCGCCGAGGCCATGACGAAGGTCCGCACGTCCGCCATCCACACGTACGTCAGCCCGAAGGCCACCATCGTCGAAGGCCCGAAGGCCCCTGAGCCCGCAGCCGAGATGATCGCCGTCGAGGTGATCACCGGCGCCCGAGTCGCCGCCAGCCCGCCGCCAGCCACGACCCGAGTAATCCCGTAGAACGTCGCAAGAGCCACCACCACCAGCACCGCCGCCACCAGAAGCGACATCCCCGTGTGGTGCAGCCAGAAGACCATGAACACCACGCAGACCACCGTGCCCCAGAATGCGAAGGGATAGGACATGATCTCGCCGGAGTCATCCACCTCACCCCGGCCGAGCGCCTTCGCCACGACGTCCCGCAGGTGCCGGCGACCGACCCAGAGGCCGATGACGACGAGCGTGAGCAGCGCGCCGAGGCTCTGGTGGCAGATCAGCGGCCCGCCCCCGTTGAAGCTGTAGCCGTCGAGATGCCGCACGAAGTTCGGCCCCGAGAAGAAGCCGCCGAACCCCACCATCTTGAAGACCGCTCGCTCGATCTGCACCAGCAGGCTGAACACCCACAGGCTCAACGCCATGTCCAGCCGCAGCATGTACGCGAAGCCGACCATGGGGAAGCTGATCTGGAAGCGGATGAATCCCGCGTTGCGGAAGATCGGCAGCCGCGTGCCCTGCTCGATCAGCGGGATCTCCGGGTAGTAGAAGTGCAGCCCATTCACCGACACGACGAACAGCGGGATGGCAATCCCCGCCCACAGCCACGGGCTCCGCAGCACGGGGTTAGTGAACCCCGGCTTCCGCTCCCCCGAAACCATGGCCAGCGGGAGCTGCACCATCGGGTAGACCAGCCGCTCGCGCTCGACCCACTGGCGCCGCACCATCACCATCACGGCCACCATGACGAAGTAGAGCGCGCCGAGGAACATCAGCCACAGCGCCAGCGGCATCAGCCACGAGCCCCAGGGGATCGCCATCCCCCTCGGCCGCCCCTCGAACAGCCAGCGGATCGCCATCGGGTTGTCCGGCTGGGTCCACTTCGGCAGGAACGGCACGATCAGCTCGTCCCAGCCGTTCTCCGGCGAGGCGAAGTACGACGCCGCGATGTCGGGGATGAAGCTCGCCGTCATCCCCATCGTCGGGATCGACGTCGCCACGATCATCATGAAATAGACGACCAGCAGCTCCCCCGAGTTGAGCGCCAGCCCGACCCACCGCAGCACCCCATTGAGCACGAACACCAGCACGACGAACAGGAAGATCGCCGCCGGCGTCCCGAAGTCCAGAGCCATATACGACCCGTGGACGACGTGGAGCACCCACGGGCACCCGACCCCGATGACCAGGCACATGACGGTGCCGAGCGCGAATGCGCGGAGGGTAAACGCCTCCCCCGCCCGGCGCAGGCTCGACGCCTCGTCGCCGAAAGGGCTGGGGGGCGAGCCCATGGCCTCAGGGTTCTCTCTCTCGGTGTCTGCCATGCGCAGTCCGTCCTGCTACCGATCGCGTGGCGGAGCGGGCGGCAGGGATGGCTCACCAGCCTGGGAATGGGATCCCGAGCACGCCTACGCATCGCCGTCGTCGGGCGGCACGATGCGCTCCAGGGCAGCGACGAGCTGCGGGAGGTCCACCGTCACGACGTCCCAGACGATGTCGTAGTCCACGCCCATGTAGTCGTGGACCATGCGGTACGGTCTACGCCACGCACTTTCTCCACGGCCTTCCTGGCCATCTCGAGCATATGGCCGAGATAGAGCGCGTCATGCTCCGACATACTGCACATCAGCCTCGGCAAGCACGCGGCCGCGGATGCGCTGATGCAGGAACTTCGGCGTGACCAGATCGACATCCCGGCCCCGGAGAAGCTCGGACAGCTCATCCTGAATCCGGATGAGGCGCAGGCCGACCGGCCGACCTGGCTCGAACTCCACGAGCACATCGATGTCGCTGTCTGGAGCGAAGCCGTCGCGGAGCACCGAGCCGAAAAAGGAGAGCTTGCGGATATGGTGTCGGCGGCAGAGATCGGCGAGTCGTGCCCTGTCAATCGGGATCCGCGTTCTCATGGGCGGGGCCTCCTCGACGGCAAGCTATCCACTCCCTGGCAGGCAACACTCTACCGGCCCGTCGGCCATTTGTCCAGCACCCACCAGCCGAGTTGCGCGGGTCAGCGGGTGGCGATGGCCAGGATGATGGCGGCGAGCAGGGGCACGGCGTCGGCGATGGCGGTGGTCAGGGGGGCGGTGCGCCCGCGGGCCACACTTCGCTGAAGTGTTGCTCGCGCAGCAGCCCGTGGGTGGCCTGCGAGGTGCCCTTGGCATCGAAGGGGCACCGGCCCGAGACGACGTGACAGATGGAAGCACCGAGCGTCGGCCGCCTGGCCGTGGGCGGCCCCGGGCTGCATGTACCTCGGCGTGCCGACGCACCTTACCGAATCCCCAGCTCCGGCGCAAGAGCCAGAGCGTTGACTACCCGCGGCGAGCGCGCTATACTCCGGGGGGACGGGGTGGTCGGCTGCCTCGGGGAGTGTAGGAGGATATGCCATGAGGTGCGTGGCTCTGGTGGCTGTCGCGGTCTGTCTTGCCGGCGTCGCGCTGGGCGACGTGGTGTACCTGAAGAACGGCGGGTCCATCGAGGGACAGGTGGTGCCGACCGACGACGGCGTGATCCTCAAGCTCCCGGCCGGCGAGCTGCGCATCAGCAAGGAGGCCATCGACCGCATCGAGCAGAAGCCGACAGCCCTCGACGAGTACCAGAAGCGCCTGGCGGGCCTGGACAAGGGCAACGCCGAGGCACAGTACAAGCTCGGACTCTGGGCGCAGGCCAACGGCCTTAAGCACCAGGCGGAGGACCACTTCGGCAAGGCCATCGCCATCGACCCCAACCACGCCGGCGCCCGCCAGGCGCTGGGCTTCCGCCTCGTGGGCGGCAAGTGGCTGAGCGAGGACGAGGAGATGCGGGCGCGCGGGCTGGTGCGGTACGAGGGCCAGTGGATGACGCCCGAGGCCGCGGCCAAGCTCAAGGAGCTCCAGGCCGAGCTCGCCATCGCCCGCGAGCAGCGCATCGCCGCCGAGACCGAGCTCGAAAAGGCCCGCCAGCAGGCCCAGCAGCCCGTGACCACCCCCGTCTACGGCAATCCGTACGAGCAGTACTACCAGAGCCGGCCCAGAACCATTTACTACTGGGGCTCCACCTACTCCTACCCGTACTACCGCTACGACTACCGCCCCGTCTACCCAAGCCGCTACGGCGTCTGGTGGTACTACCCTGGCGGCCGACGCTACATCCCGAGGCGCGTGAGGTAGCCGGGGAGCCTGCGGCAGCTCCACGCCGTTTGCGATTTCGGATTTGCGATCTTCGATTGCGCCCGTCAGGACCACGCACGCGCGGGCCGGGCTCAATCGGCACTAGCCAATCGCAGATCGGCAATCGGGGGGATGCGCGTCAGCGTCTCTTGCGCCTCGCCCCGCCGCGCTTCGCCTCCCGCCACGCCTGCTGCCACTTCAATACCGCTTGCTGGCGATGCTCCTCCGATGCGTTGGCATCGTAGCCGACGGAAGTGCGGAGGATGAGGCGCAGGGCGAGGTCGGCTTTCTGGCGCACGTTGGGGTCGCCGTCGCTCAGGAGGAGGATGAGGCCGGGGACGGCCGGGCGTGCCTGGTCGCGGAAGAAGCCCAGGGCGAGCGCCGCGCGCTGGCGGATGCGCGGCGACGGCGAGGTCAGCAGCCCGATGAGCGGGGGGATCGCCGTCGGCGAGCCGATGACGCCGAGCGCAGAGACGGCCTCCTCGCGCACCGACGCGCTCGGGTCCTCGAGCAGGCGGATCAGCCGCGGCGTCGCCCCCTTGGCGCTCAGCCCCTTCAGCGCCGCGATCGCCGTGGCGCGCACGTAGGCATCCTTGTCGTCCAGCAGGTCAAGGAACCTCGCTTCGAGCTCCTTCCCGCCCAGGCGCGCCAGGACGCCCGCGGCGTCGCCGCGGACGCCACCGTCGGGATCCTCCAGCAGCGGCAGCGCCAGGGCCTGGGCGTTCGGCGCCTTGCGCGCCACCAGCTCGGCGAGCGCCGTGCGGCGGACCCGCGCGTCCTGATGTCCGAGCAGCGCCGTGAGCCGCGCGACCGCCTTGTCAGGCTCGAGCGCAGCGATCGTGCAGACCGCTTCGGAGCGAACCGCGTCGTTGCCGTCGGCCAGCAGCTTCTCGACGTCCGGGATGTGGGAGGGGGCGCCGGCCCGGGCGATGGCCGCGAGCGCCTCGCGGCGGACGAACGCATCGGGGTCCTTGAGCAGCACCCCGAGGGCAAAGAGCGCGTCGCGGTCGCCCTTGCCAACCAGCGCCAGCGCGTTGGCCACCCGGGCCCGGAACACGGGATCGTCATTCCGCGCGGCGCGGATGAGCACGGGGATGGCCTTGTCGGGGAACCGCTCGATCGTCCTCAGCGCCCGCAGCCGGTCGGCGCGGTCCTGCATCTTCAGCCGCGCGATCGCCTCCACCACGCGGTGGGGCTCGCCGCCCCGGGCCGGCGGCCGCCCCGCCGGTGGGACTTCCCCTGCACCGGCAAGCGTGGCCAGCGCCAGGCTCACGTGAAAGACCCGCCTGCGCATCCTCTCCTCCTGAATCGCCATGCTCCTCATGATGGATCGTAGCGCATCCCACAGGGCAGTGCAACAGGTGGGACAGGGCACCAGGGCTCTGGGGAACAGGTGGGGGCGCTCCAGCCGTCCATCCATTGGCGGACTATGGAGACTCGCAGACCGAATCTCCCACCCGCGCAGTCGCCACCACGCGGGCACCCACCCTTGCCGCATCCATCCACCGGCCATGTGGCTCCCGCCCATGGCCCCCTGCCGTCCCCGCCCACGGGGCGAGTGGGCCGCTCGATTCCCCCGCACGCACGCTCAGGCGGCAATGACGGGGGATACCCCTGGAGGCCTGGCGACGCGATGGGGTCGGATCTTGATTAGTGATTAGTGGCTCCAGTGACTTGCGCGATCA
>CAZDNN010000124.1:4259-13188 GCA_964506385.1 uncultured Planctomycetota bacterium | reverse complement strand
TCACTGCCGCCGCCGGTCCTCAGGGCTGTCCACGACCAGGACGTTGTTGGACTTGACGATGAAGATCTCGTTGCCCTCGTCGTCGTACTCGCCGGGGATGCGGGCGACGCGTAGGACGACGGGCTTGAGGCGAATGACGGTGCCGTCGTCGAGGAGATAGGTGTTCCACTCCTCGGTGGCGCGCTCGACGCTCATCTCTTCCGCCTCGATCATCCGCCCCTTGTAGGGCATCTTGATGGTGCGCTTGGGCATCAGCTCAGTTCCTCGAACAGCAGTGGGGGTATCTGGTCGCGATTGGCGAAGGTCATCTCGTGGATGCGGGCGTCGGGCCGCTGCTTCATGGCGGCGATGAGGCCCCCGCCGCGTGCCGCGATGGTCGCGACGAGCGGGACAGGGGCGTCGGCCAGGCGCTCGACGGCGGCGCAGAAGCGGCGCGAGTAACACTCCATCTTACCGATTTCGTCGATGAGCACCACATCGGCCTCCTCGACGGCATCGAGCATGGGGCAGACGAGGCGTTCGAAGCCCTCGACGTCCACGCCATACTTGCTCACCCGCCACCGGCTGCGGAGCCCCACGTCGGCGAGGACGCCCTCGCGGCCGTCCAGGGTGACGATGCGAAAGCCGCGGCGGGTGCCGCCGGCCCTCACCTCCTCGGTGGTGAAGCCGGCGAGGCGGCGGCCGGCAAGCAGCTCGGCGAGACGCAGGATCGCCGTCGTCTTTCCGATCCCCGGCCGGCCTGTCAGCAGGTGATTGACGCCGGCCATGCGTCTCACCCCTTCGCAATAAGCAGGAACGCGCCGATGAGAGCGGCCACGCAGGCCCAACCGACGGCGAAGCCTGCGACCGACGTGAGCGAGGGCACCGGGATCTCGAGGCTCGCGAACGGCAGCAGGCTGCGTCGCGGGAGGGTCTCCGTGCCTTCGGGGATCGTGCAGGGCTCGCCCGGCTCCTCGCCTCGGACGATGGGCGTGCGGGTGAGGGCGTAGAAGTTGTCGAGCTTCTCCCTGGCGACCGGCCTGGTGAGCAGGCTGACGACGACACCAACCACGGTGCCGACGACCAGGTAGAAGAGCATCTGCCAGGGGAGGTAGAGGTGCGCGTCGGCGCCCGTGCCCCACACAAAGGGCGCGCCCGACAGATGCGGCAGGCGGGCGGCCGCCTCGATGAAGAACCCCTGGGTCGAGACCCACCACGCGGCAAAGCTGCTGAGCACCGAGGCCCAGGCACCCACAACGCTCGCCCGCCGCCAGAACAGCCCGAGCCAGAAGGCAATGCCCATCATCGCCGCCATCTTCCAGAAGATCTCCAGCGCCTTGACGATCCCAGGCACCGTGTAGGCGAACACCACCCCGCCGGCCACCACGGCGAACGACGCGATGCGGCCCACCAGCAGCAGCGTCTTCTGCGAGCTCTGCGGGAACAGCGGGCGATAGATGTTCTGGGTGAACAGCCCCGAGGTCGCGGTCATGAACGAGTCGCACGAGCTCATGACCGAGGCGAGGAGCGCGGCGAGGAAGACACCGAGGAGCCCCGCACCAATCTGGGGCAGGAACTCCCGCGCCATCGTGCCGTAGACGGCGTCGGGCTTGACGTCCTTGCCCGCGAAGTAAGCCACCGCGGCCAGGCCGGTGAGACACCAGGCGATGGTGCAGACCCGCTTGACCAGCGTGCCGCACATGAAGCCGACGCGGCCCTCCATCTCCGTCTTGCCCGCCGCGCAGATCCCCAGCGTGTGCGGCTGCACCACGATGCCCACCAGCGCGTTGAAGGCGATGACGACGATATAGAAGGCCGTGATCTCGTCCGGCGCGACCAGCGAGAACATCTTCGCGTCGATCGCCGCGCGCAGCCCGCTGATGCCATCGACCGCACGGAGCACGAACGGCAGGAGCAGGAACGAGAAGAGGATGGTCATGATGCCCTGGAGGAAGTCGGTGACGATGGCCGCCGACAGCCCGCCCGCGATGCCGTAGATGACGAACAGGGTGGTCATCACCGCGATGGCGACGTGCGGGGAGACCATCCCGCCCGTGCTCGCGCCGATCACCTCGCCCGAGCCCTTGAGCATGATCCCGATGTTCAGGGTAAGTTGCGCCATCCCGACGATGGCGTAGAGGCCGGCTACGCCCTTGTCGTAGCGGGCCTCGAAGGCGTCGCCGCAGGTGATGGCCCGAAACCGCTTCATGAACGGGGCGATCAGCCAGTAGAAAGGCGTGCAGAACAGCCAGAGCCACTGGTACCAGATGCCCGACAGCCCGTTGGTGAAGGTCTTTGACGCGACGCCGACGGCCTGGTCGCTGTGGGTGCCGGTACCGAAGCTGTGCATGATCATCATCGCCTTGCCGAAGCGGCGCGGCATGAAGAAGTCGCGCACCGTGTGCACCTTCCGCGCCGCCCACAGCCCCATCCCGGTGATCACCACCAGGTAGACCACCAGCGTCACGAAGTCCCACAGGTGCAGCCCCAGCACCGTGAAGGCCAGCGGGGTATTCAGTGCGAGCAACTGTGTGCCCTCCATTCGCTTCCCTCCCGCAGGCTCCACGCCTGCGGCAGGGGACAGGTCAGTTGCGGGTGAACTTCACCGGCCTGCCGGTGCGGGCGGATTCCTCCATGGCGAAGATCAGATGGTATGCCTTGGCGGCGCGGGCGAAGCACAGCGGCGAGTCCTCGCCGCGCTCGATGCAGTCGATGAAGCTGCGGATCTCGGCGGGGAAGGGGTGCTCCTCCACGTCCCAGTCGTCGGGGTAGAGGCCGTCCTGCTTCGCCCACTGCTTGCGGGGCATGCCGGCCGTGTGGTAGAGGGCCTGGTTGACGCCGCCCCGGGTGCCGTGGAGGCGGAGGCGAAAGGTATAGGGCGTGCAGGTCTCGGCGTCGGTGGCGAGCTTGCCCAGGCGGCCGTCGGCAAAGCGGAGGATGGCGACACACGAGGTCTCGTAGTCGTAGTCCCTCCGCCAGCGGGCAGGCTGCCACGCCGAGTAGACCTCGGCGATGGGCGAGTCGTAGCCCATGAACCACAGCAGCAGGTCCACCGCATGGATGCCGCCCATGAGCCACGATGAGCCGCCGGTGGCGGCCTTCGTCTTCCACTCGCCGACGTACTCGTGGAAGTAGTCGGCCTCGCCGTAGTAAAAATCCCCGAAGGCGCCCTCATCTGCCCGCCGCTTGAGCTCGGCGACGGCCGAGTACCAACGGACGACGTGCCCGACGTGGGTGAACACCCCCCTCCCCTCGGCGGCGGCGACGAGACCGTCCACCTGCTCGGGCGCGAGCGCCATAGGCTTCTCGCACAGCACGTGGAGGCCGGCCTCGACGGCAGCGAGGGCGTGGGGGTAGTGCATGTGGTTGATCGTCGTCACCGATGCGACCTGTGCGCCGCTCTCGGCCAGCGCCTCGTCGAGATCGTCGTAGTAGCGGCCCTCGAAGCCGAACTGCTCGCCGTAGTGCTCCCACCGCTCGCGGTCCTCGGGCCGGAAGCCCACGCCCGCGACCACCTCGGTCCGCGGATCGCGCACATAGCCCTTGATATGCTCGCCCGCCACCCACCCCGGCCCGACGATCAGCGCGCCCAGCTTGCCCACGGCCTTGATCCCTCTCGCTCCAGGACGTTCGGGCGCATAGTGTAGCAGAGGACAGCGAGGCAGGAAAGGGCTGGGCAGCATGACCGAGAGAGGAAAGGGGGCACGCGGCGCGTGCCCCCAGGGGGTTTGTCTCGCGGGATGGGGACATCCCGCCCACAACGCGCGAGGGGTCAGCCCTCCTCCTCGCCGTCCGCCTCGGGCTCCTCGTCCGCGGACGGCTCCTCCGCCGGCGGCTCCTCCGCCGGCGGCTCGGGCTCGGGCGGCGCCGCGTCGGGCTCATCTGCGGGTGGCGCGGCGGGTGGCTCGGAGGGCGGCTCGGGCTCCGAGGGTGGCTCGCCCTTCCGTCGGAGGCGGGAGGCGGCGTCGTAGAGGACGGCGGCGACGGTGGCGATGACAAGGGTCCAGAGGACGTCGCTGAGCTGCTGGCGCCAGGCCTGCTCGCTGAGGGTGCGGATGCCGAGGACGACGAGCGCCCCCGCGAAGAGCACGCCGACCCGCCACGAGCGCGTCAGCCCGCGGCACAGCCGCCAGAACGCCGCGACGGCGACGAGCGTCAGCAGCACGAGCACGCCCTGGAGCACGTAGTCCACCGACTCCCGCAGGTACGTGGAGCGGATGGAGCCGGCGTCCTTCATGGCGATGAGGCTCTGGAACAGGTAGAGGTTGCTGGTCTCCGGCTTGGTGCCTGTGTAGATGGACCGCTGGCCGCTCCAGCGGCCGCCCTGGCCGGTGGCCCGGGCCTCCTGCTGCACGTTGTCCATGGCCATCTGGTTGAAGCGGTACTGGTCGGTGACCTGGATCTTGGCCTTGGCGACGTCCTGTGCACGCTCGACTGGCACGACCCCGCCGAGCGAGGCGAGCTCGCGGTCGATCCGCTCGACGTGGCGCAGTGACCCGCCGTGGCGGACGAGGCGGTACTTCTCGGGCAGGGCCACGATCCAGCCGAGCCGCATGGCAGGGATCGCCATCTGCGGGAAGTCGAGGCGCAGCACCCCGCTGCCGCCCAGCGCGTCAATGGTGTAGCCGTAGCGGAGCTGAACGACGAATGCCCGCGTAGCCGACCCGACGCCGGCGATGGGCACCTTGGTCCAGGTCACGCCGTTCTCGGTGGACTTGACGGGCACGGCGCGGCGGCCGTCCACGAAGACGTGCCAGAGCTCGGCGCCCTCGGGGAGGGCGATCGCGAGGTTTTGCTCCCGCGTGTTTCGCAGGCGGCAGGCCACGTCGGTGATCACGTTGCCTTCCTCGGTGACGGTGGTGTCGAGCAGGCAGGCCTCGATGACGGCGACGAGCACGTCGGCGGGGTCGTGGCGGGCGGCCACGGCGTGGAGGGTGTACGGGTGCTTGAGGTAGCGGAAGGCGAGGAGGATGGGCGCGGTGATGCCGGCCTTGTAGTGGGCGGGGATCTCCTGCGGGTCGATGGGGGTGAGGCCCTCGAGGTCGGCGCCGGCCGCCAGCTCGAGATCGCTGCGGGCGGCGACGGCCAGGTAGCCCGTCTCCCGCTTGACCAGCCGCTCATCCTCCTTCTTCGCCGGATCGTCGGCGTGGACCCCCTCGTACTTGAGATCCACCTGCTTGCTGTCGATCTTCTGCTGGAAGGTGACGTAGAGGCTGTAGTCGCCCTTGCGCTTGGCCTGGAGGGTGATCGTCCAGGTGCCGATCTCCTTGTTCTCCTCGCGGTGCTTGATCGTGTCGCCGTTGATATCCACGTTGCTGGCGCCCTCGGGCAGGGCGATCTGGAAGGTCTGGACGCCGGCGTAGAGGATGGTGTAGCGGACGGTGGCGGTGACCTGGAGCTGTGCCTCGCCGAGTGAGAGGAAGCTGAAGGTCTCGGCGGTGACGTGGGGCTCGATGAGCTCGGCGGCGACGGCGCCGCTCCAGCCGGTGTCGAAGTAGCGGTAGGCGAGCAGCGGCTTGTCCTTCTGGAGCGGGGCGGGCAACTCCTTAACGTCGATCTCGACGAGGCTCGCCGTCTCGGCGGTCTTCAACCGCAGGCTCTCGTCGGCGCGGACGGCGATGAAGCCTGTCTCCTTCTCAGTGCCCTTCGTCACGAAAACGGGGACGGGCAGGCGCGCGAGGTCCCCGACGTCCTGCTTGCCGGTCAGGGTGAGGGTGTAGCTGCCCTCGGTCTTCTGCTTGAGTGAGACGGTCAGCACCCCGTCGGTGACCTTCCAGTCATCGATGTTCACCCCGTCGCATCCGAGCAGGTTGAAGCCTTCGGGCAGGGCGACCTGAAGCTGGAAGATGCCGGCCTTGCGGATCTCGTACTGGAGGGTGGCGCTGGTCTCGAGGGTCTTCTCGCTGATCTTCACGGCGGTGTGGACCGTGGCGTCCACCTCGGCCTGGATCTTGCTGACGGCGACGCGGAGGGTGTAGGGGTGGCGGAGGTAGCGGAAGGCGAGCTCCGCGGTGGGCGGCGCCTTCTTGTCGGCCTTCGGCAGGTCGCGGACGTCGATCTGCATGATGTCTTTGACCTCGACGGGCTCGACCTTGATGCCAGGGTCGGCGGTGAGGGCGAGGTGGCCGCGCTCGCGGGCCACGTCGAGCAGCTCGATGCTGGTTACCTCCACCGTGTTGGCGTCGTCGGGGGTCGCGTCGGGCGGCACCGGCTGCTCAGCTTCGAGGGTCAGGGAGTAGGGGCCTTCGGCCTTCGAGCGCAGGTCGATGGTCAGCGTCTCGTCGGAGCGCTCCCAGTTGTTGATGTCCTTGCCCTCGATGTCCACCAGCCGCACGTCCTTGGGCAGCTTGATCTGGAAGCGGAAGATCCCGGCGTCGCGGATCGTGTAGGCGATGGTGGTGTGGAGGCGGAGCGACTCGGGGCTGACGCGGACGGCGGTGAGCACCTCGGCGGAGACCTTGGCCTCGACCTCGCTGACCTGGGCCTCGACGGTGAAGGGCCGCTGGAGATAGCGGTAGGCCAGGTGGACCTGCTCCTTGAGCTTCTGGAACGCCTCGGGCATCTCGCGGACGTCCACCTGGGTGACGCCCTCGGTCTTGACGGGCTCGACCTTGAGGCCCTTCCAGACCAGGATGCCCAGAGCGCCGGTCTCGCGCTCGACGCCCTGTGCGGCGATGGTCGGCACCGTGAAGGCCGCGGCCTGGCCCAACCCGCCCTTCGCGATGGCCTGCTCGACCTGGAGCCCGAGCTGGTAGCTGTCCGTCGCGGCGTCGAGGAGCTGGACCTTCAGGAGCCGGTCCGTGCCCTGAGCAGCCACGTCCCAGGTGCGGATGCCCTCGCCCTTGACGCTCAGGAGGGTTGCGTCGGCGGGCAGCGCGACGGCCAGCTCGGCCACCTTGCCCTGGAGGATGGTGTAGTCGATCGCCGTGTCCACCCGCAGCACGCCGCGGCCCACGGTCAGCCGCGCGTTCTGGTCGGCGAACAGCACGGGCTCGACGTCCTTCTCCTCGATCTTCGGCTCCCACGTCACCGTCACCTGCTCGGCGGCGGCGCCGTAGACCGTAAGCACGGTGTCCTGGCCCTTCGTCTCGGTCTCGTAGCTGATCTCGGGCGAGAGGGCGACCTTGACCGACGCCCCGGGGATGGTGAGGCTCGTGGCGCTCTGCGCCGCGGCCACGAGCGGCAGGACGAGGGTGCGGATCTTGTCCTTCTTCTCCACGCGGGTCACGTAGTCGAGGTCGATGGTGTCGTCCCCGCGGTTCTGGGCGGTCAGGATGTAGCCCTTGGCGTCGCGGATCACCCGCGCGCCCGTCTTCTCACCTGTCGTCACCTTCGTCAGCGAGACGGTGGGCGGCAGGATCGAGCGCTCCGGCGGACGGGGAGCGGTGGCCTCGAAGGCGAGCTTGAGGCTCACCTTCGCGACCGTCTCGCCCACGGTGCCCGTGGCCGTGGCCTGGTGGAGCAGCAGGCGCGGCGGCTCGCCTGTGCCGATCTGGGAGATGACGGGCCGCGACTGCACCTCAGTGGCCTGGGCCTCGATGGCGAAGGGCCGCTGGGCGTAGCGCCAGGCGAGGGCCACCTGGTCGCGCACGTCCTCGAACGCGTCGGGCAGCTCGCGGGGCGTGAGCTTGGCCACGCCCTCCGAGCCGATCGCTTCGATGGTCATGCCCCACTCGGCGAGCAGCGCGACCACGCCCGTCTCGCGCGACACGTCCCCAGGCACGATGGCCGGCACGGCGAACGGCACGGGCTGGCCGAGCGCGGCGCGAGTGATCGGCTGGTCGAGCTGGAGCCAGAGCTGGATGGCCCCGCCCACGGGCGCGGCGAGCTGGATCTTCAGCACCCGCGCGGCGCCCGCTGCCGTCGCGCCCCAGCTCTGCACCCCCTCGCCCTTGATGCCCAGGACCGCCGCGTCAGCGGGTACGGCAACGGACAGGGCGTCCACCTTGCCCTGGCGGATGGCGTAGTCGATCGTCGTGTCCACGTGGAGCACGCCGCGGCCCACCGTGATGCGGGCATGCTGCTCGGCCGTCACCACGGGGCGCACCGGCGTCGGCGCGGGCGCAGGCGCGGGCTTGGGCGCGGGCTCCGCGGCCAGCGTAGTCCCCACGGTCAGCAGCAGCGCCGACGCGACCGTCAACCATCGTGTTCCCATCAGTGGCCCTCCTTCTTGGGCTTCCTGCTTCTGCGGATGCCGGCCACCGCGAGGCCGACGAGCGCCAGGATCCCGACGACCAGGATGCCCTTGGCGGGGCGGCTGGCGCCCATCGGGCGGCAGACCAGCTCGATCTCACCCTGGCCGCGGCCGGCGGCGGGGTGGTAGAAGATGTAGGGCAGCGCGTCTTCCTCGGGCAGCTCGAGGGCGATGGGCAGCGCCCCCTTCTGGCGCCCGCCGCGAACCGCCGAGTAGCGGACGATCCGCCCCCCGAACTCGGGCGGCCGCGCCACCGTCCCCTCTCCGGCCACGGCGCCGCCTTTGCCCCCAGGCCGGTCGCCCCAGCCAGGCCCTGGCTTCCTCTTCTGCTCGCCCGTCTCGCCCGGCATGGCGACGCCGGGCGGCGTGGGCCCCTTTGCCGGCGGGGTCGCCGCGGGCTCGGTGGGCTGCACGGGCTCCGGCGCTGCCTCGGGCTTGGGCGCAGGCATCTCGGGCCGCAGCTTGCCCGGCACCGCTGCGACGGCTGTGCCCGGCCGGGCGGGCCGATCGGCATCCTTGACGAGGTCGCCGTCCGCGTTCCTGTGCACCATGTCGTCCCTGGGCCGGCCGGTGTCGGGACGCAGATCGAGGCCGGCTTCATCGCGTCGCTGGGCGCGGCGGGTCTTGAGACGGTCGAGCATCTGGCGCTGCGCGAAGTCGAGCTTCTTGCCTTTGAGGTCCTCGAGCTCCTCGTCGAACTCCTCTGCGGACCTCTGTTCCTCGCTCTTGCCCTGGCGGAGGTCCGACATGCTCTTG
>CAZDNN010000124.1:0-4159 GCA_964506385.1 uncultured Planctomycetota bacterium | reverse complement strand
AACGACGGCTTGCGGAGACGGCGGTCGGGGATGAGTGCAGCCAGCTTGTCGGAGCCGTAGGGATAGGACTCGACGTGGCTGTCGAAGAAGAGCACGTGCACGACCTCCGTCCCCTCCATGTAGCCCACCACCTTGTTGGGCGGCATGTCATCGCGGGGGGCCTTGCCCTCGTGCAGGTAGACGAAGTGGCGGCCGCTGCTGGGATCGATGAACACGCTCTCGTCGACCACCACGGAGTCGAGCGAGCGGATGCGGTTGGGGTAGAAGCGGTTGTCGCCGTGCTCGTTGAGGTACGTGGCCATGGCCTTGGCGATCTGGTTCAGGTTGCTCCGCGCGCGCACGCGGCGGGATTCCTCACGCGCCCTGGACATGGCGGGCAGCAGCATCCCTGCCAGCACGGCGAGGACGGCGACCACGATGAGACAGCCGACCAGTGAGCCCGAGCTGATCCCGAGCGCCGGCACCAGCACCCGACGCCATCGCGGCTTGTCTTTCGCCTCCCGCCGCTTCGCGCGGGCGCGGGCCGCGCGGCGCCAGGCTTCGAGCAGCTCGCCCCGCTTGCGGTAGACGAGCAGGCCAAACAGGAAGAGGAACAGGCCGAGCGCCATCAGCCAGCCGTAGACGCGGATCACGAGCCAGACGATGCTGGCGGCGTACACCAGCCAGTCCAGGACCGTCCTGGCGAGCACCGCCTCGTCGGCGAACATGCCGCCGAAGACGACCCACCAGCGGTGCCCCGGCGGCTGGAGCATGAGCTTCATGTTCCCGTCGGTATCCTGCGCGCGGTAGCCGGCGGGGAGGAAGACGGCCCAGCTCAGGGTCTTGGTCGGCACGTCCACCTTCGGCGAGCGCAGCGCGACGGTCCGCCCGCTGCCGAGTGGCGCGTCCTGCTGGGCGTAGAAAAGCGACACCTCGAGCATCTCGCCCGGCCGCGCAGCCGCCGCGCCCCGGAGCAGCGGCACGAGGATGGCGCCCTTCGGGCCGGTGGAGGCGGGGACGGGCAGGCCGGCGACGTAGGCGCCGAGCAGCGTCGCGCCCTCGGGCAGCTCGACCCGGAGGAATTGGCGGCGGCCGCCGCTCTGGAGATCGTAGATGAGCTGGGTGACCCGCTGGCCGTCCTGCTTGACCAGGGTGAAGACGTTGACGCCCAGGGCCTTCGCCTCGACCACGTCGGCGCGCGCCAGGACGTCGATGCGGGCGGTCAGGCTGCCTGCGCCGGTGTAGCGGTAGGCGTCGATGATCGCGCGCCCCGCGATCGCCGGCCCGCGTCGTGGCGCGTCGGCAGGGTCCATCTCGAAGAGGCCCTCCGCCTGCTCGACGGTCACCTCGATGCGCGCGCTGTCCCGGGCCACGAGCAGCGCCCCCTCCTGCCGGGCCACGCTCTCCCCCTTCGCGTCCAGGACCTCGAGGGTCCCGCACCGGCACGTGCCGCCCTCGGCGGGGATCACGTGGTCGTAGCTGACGCTGAGCTGGTAGCGGCCCTGGACCTTCCGGGCGAGGCGGAGCGTCCAGTCGCGGCCCACGAGCTGGCTGCTCTTGATGTCCTGGCCCCGCACCACCGAGTTGACCGCGCCCTCGGGCAGCCGGAGCCGCAACTCGTTGACGGGCGCCTTCTGGATCGAGAAGGTCAGCAGCGCCTCGGCGGCGACCTGCCCCGGCCGCATGCCGAGGACGGTCACGGTTTCGGCCGCGATGACCGGCTCGATGGGCGTGGCCTCGAGGCGCAGGGTCCACGCGGGGTCGTCGAGGGCGAAGGCGAGCTGCCCCTCGGTGCCCGGCCGCGGGTCGAGGCCCGCGGCGGCCGCGGCGCGCAGCGACAGGGGCCGGCGGGTCTGCACGGTCAGCGCCCCCGTGTGCCGCCGCGCCCCTTCGAGCACGATGGCCTCGAGCGCCGTCTCCCGCAGCGGCTCGGGCGTCCGCTGGAGGAACCGTCCCCAGACGTGGACGCCGCCCGTCACGCCCCGCGCCAGAGCGAGCCGGAGCACGCGGCTGGCCTGGTCGAACTCCCAGTCCTTGAGCACCGACGCCGGCTGCGCCTGCTGTCCGCGGCCCTTCCCCGGCGGGACGTCCAGCAGGCAGTCGGCCGCGAGCGGCACCACCCCCTCGGGCAGCCGCATCCGCCAGGCGAAGACCTCGCCGCGGACGATGCGGCACGACCACGCCACCTGGCGGCTCCAGCCCTCGTCGTTCAGGCGCGCCGTCTCGCTGGCCTGGGCGTCGAACTCGGGCTGGATGGCCTCCGTCTCCACGGTCACGAGGCTCCCGGGCCGGTCGTAGTAGCGGTAGGCGAGCTTCGGGCCGAGCTTGCGGACCCACTGGGGCAGGAGGCGGACGTCGATCTGGTCGGCCTGGACGGCCTGGCGGTGGCGCAGCTCGACGTCCGGGCCGGCTGCCACGCCCATCAGCCACGTCTGCCCCGCGACCTCGAGCGCGGTGAGCCGCGGCAGGGCCACGCCGTCGCCGCGCCCGAGGGGCCGCTGCACGACGAGCCCGAGCTGCGCCTTGTCCTTCACCGCCTCGCGCAGCCGCACCGCGAGCACGCCGTCGGCCACCTCGTAGTCGAGCAGGCTCGGGCAGGCCACCTCGAGCACGTCGGCGTCCTCGCCCACCCGCACGCGGAAGCGGCGGAGGCCGACATCGTGGATGGCATAGTCGATCCGCGCCCGCTGGGTCACGATGCCGCGCTCGATCTGGGCCAGGACCGCGACGTTGGCCGTGACCCGTGCCTCGAGCTCCTCGACGGCCAGACGGATCGACGCGGGCAGCCGCGGGTAGGCCAGGACGAGGGTCTGGCGGCCCGCTGCGGCGTCGGGCGCGTAGCCGTCGCTCACCCGCTCGAAGCCCCTGCGGTCCACCGCCTGGAGCAGCAGCCCGGGCCGGGCGCGGAAGTACGCCCGCCCGCCCTGGTGCTGCGCCCCCTCGACCTCGACCGGCTGCCAGGCGAACGCCCCGTCCGCGCCGGCCAGCATCTCCGTGCCGACCGCCAGCTCGACGCGGCGGGTCTCGGGCGCGCGGAGGACGACGGTCACCTTCCCCCGCCGAAGCTCCCACCGCTCGATGGCCTTGCCCTCGATCGAGCGGAGCTGGGCGCCCGCGGGCAGGACGATGGTCAGGCCGCGCAGCTTGCCCTGGAGCACGTCGGCGGTCAGTTGCGTGTCCGCAACGAGGCTGCGGCGCGCCACCGTGACGCTGGCGTCGGCATCGATGCGGAAGGCCAGCTCGGCGGCCTTCGGCGGCGGCGTGGCACGCCAGAGAAGGAACACCTGCTGACACGGCGGGGCGTAGAGCCGCCAGCCGCCCTGGGTCCGCTCGACGGGCGTCTCGGGGCTGCTCTCGATCTCGTAGCACTCCTCGGGCAGGTCCACCGTCATCGCCGTGGCTGGGAGGACGGGGAGCACGCAGACGCGGAGGGTCGGGTCCTGCGCCACCCGCTGGGTCCAGGCGGCGGGGAGCGCGCGGTCGCGGGCGACAGCGGGGGAGAAGCGGCGCAGGCGCGCCAGCCAGTCGCGGCCGCTGAAGAGCGGGGCGCGGAAGCCGAGCGCCAGCTCGGCCCGCCTCGGCGACCCCGGCCGGACGCTCAGCCAGCAGGCGCCGGCCCGCATCACGACCCGCACGCCCTTGGCCCGAGGCGGGCTCCCCACGAGCGGGAACGCGTTGGGCAGCAGGCGCACCGATGCGTCGCGGCGCTCCGGCCGCGCGATGGTCATCGTGGCCTGGACCACGAGCGCCGACTCCTCGAGCCGCGCCTGGCAGATGGCGGTCGGGATGAGAGGCGGGTCGGTGTGGGCGGAGAGCGCGGGGACGGCGGCCAGGGCCGCCACGGCGATCAGCACGCAGCGTAGCATCGCGCGGTCCCTCCAAGAGCCGGCGCGTGAGCGGGGCCTCGCAGTGTCGATGGGCGCGTCCCTATCATAGCAGAGCGCGGCGGGCGCATGTCAGGCATCTGTAAAGGGTTTGCCACCTGTTTCCCCATGGTTAGACGCGCGGGGGCCCGAATGGTTCACTCCGCCCGCGACGCGCCCGCCGCGATCGGGTAGAATGGACGCCACGCCCCGAAGCCGGCATAGAGTCTGCCAGCCCACCCTGCGGGCATCTTGCGCGCAGGGTGGGCCGAGGAAAACTCGGACTGGGCACACCTTATGGGATCGAGCGGCTTTGC